>NZ_QTZO01000002.1:300000-390977 GCF_004025585.1 Pseudodesulfovibrio sp. S3 | reverse complement strand
CCTCCTTTGTCATGGATGAGGCGCATGCGCTCGCGGCGGCCCGCTATATCGAACGCAATCCCGTGCGTGCAGGCATGGTCTCGGACCCTGCCGATTACCCCTGGAGCAGCGCCCTGGCCCATTTGCAAGGGAGGGACGATATTCTGGTAAAGGCAGGGCCTCTGCTTTCCATGGTTCCGGAGTGGCGAAGCTTCATAGCCTCAGAGGATGTGCAGGATGATATGGATGCCTTGAGTAAGCATGCACGGACAGGCCGCCCGCTCGGCAACGACGTGTTTTTCGATCGGTTGCAAGCCCGTACAGGAGTGGACTTGCGACCCCGGAAACCCGGCCCGAAGAAGCGGAATTAGGTATACTGTCCCTCTAATTCCGCGTCCCTCTAATTCCGTCCCTTGAATTGTTGAGTCCAAATCCTAACAAGCCAGGGAAGATGATGATTAAAAAAGGTGACAACTTACGTATAAATATCAAGGACTAGTGTATGAAATACTCTTTTGACTTACCAGACGGCAACTATTGGAAAAATGGAGTTGAAGTTGAAGTTCACATCAATGCTTCAAACGAAGTAGTACTAAAAGCTAATTCTGCAGGATTTTTATCATTAGCACGACTGTTTTTGTTGTTTTCAATGGATGACACTTTGAAGGGGGAGCATATGCATTTAGATGAGTTGACGGGGTTAGAAGACGGATCGTGTGAGTTAATAATTGAGCGTTCATAATAGAAGTTTCACATTTTGGGAATTAGGGGGACAGGAATTAGGGGGACAGTATACCTCGAATTAGGGGAACAGTATACCTAATTCTTGACTTGGTAGAGTCCATGTAGGATATTGCGCCCATGCCGAGAATTGCTCGTATTGTCGTATCCGGTGAGGCCCACCATGTGGTGCAGCGAGGAAACCGTCGATTGCCCACGTTCTTTTGCGAGGCGGATTACCAGTTGTATCTGGAACTTGTCAGGGAGTGGTGCGACAGACATTGCGTGGCCATCTGGTGCTACTGCCTGATGACCAATCATGTGCATCTGATTGCCGTTCCAGAGACCGAAAGCGGTTTGCGCCTGGCTTTCGGGGAGGCTCACCGCCGCTACTCGCTCCATGTCAACAAGCGCGAGGGTTGGACCGGCCACCTGTGGCAGGATCGCTTTTCCTCCTTTGTCATGGATGAGGCGCATGCGCTCGCGGCGGCCCGCTATATCGAACGCAATCCCGTGCGTGCAGGCATGGTCTCGGACCCTGCCGATTACCCCTGGAGCAGCGCCCTGGCCCATTTGCAGGGGCGGGACGATATTCTGGTAAAGGCAGGGCCTCTGCTTTCCATGGTTCCGGATTGGCGAAGCTTCATAGCCTCAGGGGATGCGCAGGATGCTATGGATGCCTTGAGTAAGCATGCACGGACAGGCCGCCCACTCGGCAACGACGCGTTTTTCGATCGGTTGCAAGCCCGTACAGGAGTGGACTTGCGACCCCGGAAACCCGGCCCGAAGAAGCGGAATTAGGTATACTGTCCCTCTAATTCCCTCTAATTCTAAATAGCCCTACAGTGAAGGCGATCGAAGGAACATACCGAGGAGATGAGGTTATTCATTTCGTTGACCCAAAAACAGGACTAAACATGATAACTAAACGTAATGGTGAATTTCTTAGTGGGTGGAAGTTAAATAACAAACAATTAACCAATATTTTATCTAGAGGGAGCCTTTAATGGCAATGCACATAGATATGGTTAACAGCCACTACTCAAGAAAAGTGTATATAAAAATGATTGTTACTTTTTTAAATAAAAAAACTAAAGCAGAAACTTTTCAAAAAGAATACTTTAGAATCTTTTCTAATGAAGCAAAAGAAATTCCAGAAAAAGACTATGAGATATTAAATACTCTTTGCTACGCAGTTGAAGCGTATTGCCCAGATCCTCATTTGCGAGATGGCGACGATATAGATGAAATAGAATTGAAAAAAAGTGCACAATTGCACTAGAGGCGCTAAATTATCAAGAATGAACCAGGTCTTGAACTACAGTAAGCATATAAGAAAGGGGTCAGGTTTTGCTTTTTTGTTGTTTTTGAAGCGTAGGACAAAAAGCAAGACCTGACCCCATTCTGTTTGTTCAATGAGGATGAATCAATGCGTCTGACACAAATATTTGAAGATGTAAAAAAGCAATGGCCCAGAGATATCTTAATTGGAGATTGTATACTCTGGGATGACCAAGAGGGGCTATCGTGCGAGTGGCTGGATGGTTTATTTTGGGATATAGATACGAAAAGTGTCCATGGCGAATGGGGAAACCTAATGTGTTGGGGTATTTTTTGTGGGCTCAAAAAACATATAAAAACTTTACAGCCCCCATATCCAAATAAAATCCCTATTGATTGCCTGGATTTAAAGTACGCAGTAGAAAAGATTAATGAAAGCATCAACATACCTGAATCTGTCTACTACCCAGAGCGCCACAAATATGAAAATGATCTGGATGGCTTGCTTAAAGATCAGGTAGGAGAACTCGATTCGTGAGTTTAGTATAGGAACGGGGTCAGGTCTTGTATAGGAACGGGGTCAGGTCTTGAATTATAAGTTTTTTTGCCTGTATGCCCTCTGCATGACAAGACCACTACGCATAGAATATCCTGATGCATTTTATCATGTGATGACGCGCGGAAATGCGCGATTACCGATTTTTGAAGACGATTCGGACCGAGAGGGCTTCCTTGCTCTTTTGGGAACCGTATCTGATAGATTTAATTTTGTTTTCCATTCGTTTATTTTGATGGGCAATCATTATCATTTGCTTCTTGAGACCCCGGATGCAAATCTCTCCGCAGGAATGCGGCATATCAACGGCGTGTATACACAGTCCTTCAATCGCCGCCATGGCCGTTCAGGGCATGTGTTTCAAGGACGATATAAGGCAATACTTGTAGATGCCGAATTGTGAAAAAGATGACGCCTGAAACCTTATAATTCAAGACCTGACCCCATTCCTAATATCACCAAGCAGGAATCAATATATGAATATCGATACCAAGAGTAGGGTTATACATCTTATCCAAGAACTGCTTGAGACTGACACAACAGAAGAGAGGGATGTTGAAATAGCAATTGAATTGAAGAGTATTGTCCCTGACCCCTACTGTATGGACTATATATTTCAATCCGATGAATTTGTTAACAGCGATGGTAGTTTTAATTATGAGGGATTGATTAAAAAGTGTTTTGACGATTATGAACCAAGCATAATTGCTCTATAAGTGAGGAAAGGTGAGGAAAGGGGTCAGGCCTTGAATTATAAGAACGGGGTCAGGTCTTGCTTTTTGTTGTTTTAGTTAACAAAAGGACAAAGAACAAGACCTGACCCCATTTCCCCAGGCGGCATTCGGGGGCCGATGACTATTTTGTGCTGACAACTGGGAATTGATTCCATACGTTCCTTAGCGGGGATGCCCAGCCTATTCGAAATCGGTCGTTCTTCACACGCTAACTATCTGCAAGTTGTATCATTTTTTGCACTTTTCCCTACCGTTATGCTTCCGGCTGGCATTGTCGCCGCGATTCTGTCATAAGGACCCCATTGCAAATCTACCCGCACCGCGGAAAAGGACACGGGTCGATTGGTTTTGATACAGATAACAAAGGAGACAGAACAAATGCCTGTCCGATACATTCGCTTCATTTCATTACGCAGAACAAGGATACTTGCCACTTTGCTGTTTGCTGTGGTGGGCATGACTATGCTGCCGACTCTTCCCGACGATGAGGCCGCCATGTTCCTGGGGCCGAAGACAGTCAGAGCCGCTTCGTCGGCTTCCGAGCCTTTCGATTACGCCATACTCAAAGGCAAGGCTCGCGCCCTGGCCCAAACATCATACATCGACCACAAGGGCGCTGTGCCCAAGGCGGTGAAGAAGATGACCTGGGATCAGTATCAGGCCATCCGTTTCAACACCGACCATTCCCTGTGGCGCAAAACGGATTCAAAGTTCAGGGCCCACCTGTCCCACCTGGGCCTGTACTTCCTGCAACCCATATCCATACATGAACTGAAGGACGGCAAAGCCCAAAAGATCGAGTACAGTCCCAAGCTCTTCGATTACGGCAAGTCCAAGATCAATCCCGGGAAACTTCCGGCGGATCTCGGTTTTGCCGGCTTCCGCCTCCAGTTCAGCCCGGACTGGATCCGCGACGTGGTCGCCTTCCTCGGCGCGAGCTATTTTCGCGCCGTGGGCAAGGAGATGCAGTACGGCCTGTCCGCGCGCGGCTTGGCCGTGGATACAGCCCTGCCCCGGCCCGAGGAATTCCCGACCTTCACCTCCTTCTGGCTGCAACGTCCCGATCCGGGCAGCAACACGGCCACGGTCTACGCCCTCCTGGATTCGCCCAGCATCACCGGAGCCTACCGTTTCGACATCACGCCAGGCGACACGCTGACCATGCGCGTGGATGCCGCGCTCTATCCCCGCAAGTCCATCGAACGCCTTGGCATCGCCCCGCTCACCAGCATGTACATGGTGGGCGAGAACGACCGTCGCACAGGCTACGACTGGCGGCCGGAAATCCATGATTCCGACGGTCTTGCGATGCAGACCGGCTCGGGCGAATGGATATGGCGGCCCCTGAACAATCCGCGCATTTTACGCTTCAATGGATACATGGATGAAAACCCCAAGGCGTTCGGCCTGCTCCAGCGCGATCTGAACTTCGACCACTATCAGGACGACGGCGTATACTACGACAAACGCCCCGGCCTCTGGGTGGTGCCGCGCGGCGACTGGGGTAAGGGATCGGTGCAGCTCGTGGAGATTCCGACCCTGGATGAAACCTTCGACAACATAGTGGCCTTCTGGCACCCGGACAAAGACATCGAACCAGGCCAGGAACTGCTCTACAGCTACGACCTCTTCTGGGGCACGGCCTCGCCCGGTCCGCAGGAACTGGCCCATGTGGTGGACACCTTCACCGGACTGGGCGGCGCGGTCGGCAAACGGCGCACCGAGTACAGCAAACGCTTCGTGGTGGACTTCTCCGGAGGCCCCCTTGGCCAGATAGGCAGGGACGCCGAAGTCACCGCCTCCATCACCGCAGCCGCAGGAAAAATCGAGCTGGTCCGGGTCGAGCCGCTGCACTCCGTAAACGGCTACCGGGTCCGCTTCGACCTCGTCCCGCCCGACCGGACCGAAACCCCGATCAACCTGCGCCTGTTCCTCAAATCCGGCAAACAAACGCTCTCCGAAACCTGGCTCTACCAATGGACCCCGCCCCCGGCGGAAGAACGCCAACTCCACAACGCCGGCCATCTGTACTAGAAAGCCGTCCACTGGCACAACACACCAAACGGACATGCGGCCATAATGACCGCATGTCCGTTTTTTTCAGAAAGAAAACCCGCAAGGCAACGTGACCCGTAGATTTGTCCACCTTAAATCCGCCCCTCTGTGGTCCAACAAAGAGAACCCACTTCTCCTCTGTAAATCAGACAGAAATGAGGCTATGAGCCAGGCATTTGCAGTACATAAGTATACATAGCAGGAAATCGCAAATCACACAGGCCTTCATTTTAGTTGGGTTAGTAGGCTTATTGCCAAAACAACAAAAAGCAAGACCTGACCCCGTTTTTTCGTTTTTCTGTTCACGTTTTTCATTTGGGAACAAGAATTCCTGACGGTTGCGATAACCGATGAACGACCTGGTTCTTCCGAACCGTCATCACATCGAAGGTATCCGCACCATTTGTCATATATTCGGACTCAAGACTCATCGTTTTTCCCGATTCAAGAGAGACCAGCACCTCGTAATGCGAATCTCCGGGGATTTCATAGCGGGCTGCACAAAAATCCCCATCAGGAATTTTCGGAAAAACGAGTTCGATTTCCCGAATCCGTATAGTTGCTTCAACGATGTCCTGCCCACTGTCGTTCTCAAGGATGACCACCCCGATATCCGGCGGAAAAAACGAATGAAGCCAAGAACTAAAAACAATGGCACACATCAAGAGGACTGAACAAGGAATCCATTTTTTCATTATCGGGGTCCGTGCCTTTAGGAGCCAGGTACACTCTTGCCCCGAGAAAACAATTTCTCGGCTAACCAAGCCACAAGAAGTACCGCAACATACAAAATCACATAGACAGCGAACCGGAGGAATACGGTCCAATCGTCAAAAACCATCTTTGGATAGTATGGGTCAAAATAATCAACGATACTGAGCAGCACCGCACCGTAACAACTCAATTTGATCAGCGACAGAAATGAAGACACCGTCAGCCTCCGTTTTTGCAAAAGCCATATCAATGGCAAGAAGGAGAGGGCGAGAACGATTTAATTAACAACACGCGAATCCGCATTGTAGACAGAAATAAGGTAAGCGAAATGGACAACGGTTGGATATAAAACGATAAGTGTGTTCATGACTTCCGAAAAGGGATGCCCTTTTCAGGGCATCCCCGGGTAAGATGATTACTTCGCCTTAAAGCGTATCTCCCCTTTTTGTTTTTCCAGTAAAGGAAAAAGCTCCCTGTCTCCGCTTCCCATATCGACACATCCTTGAGTTCCAGGGACCTTTCCCCCATGGAGGAAAAAGTCTGATCGTTCATGAAGTTCGGTCTGCCCGGTCGCTTTAAGGGGAACCTTATAGTCGCCCCAATCTCCGAAAAGAGGCTGGTGCCACTTGTTCTTGGTGATATCCTTTGGCAACAACCCATACTCACCAGGAGGAATCGGACCCTTGTTCTTCAATGTATGGTCCTTGACCCCAGGCTTGCCCGATGTGGTTTTGGACCGTTTCCGCGTTTGGCCGTCCTGATCAAGTACATCCAACTCCTCCTTGTCGTTGGCGTACTGCAATCCGCCAATTTTGAAAAATAGCCCGGCCTCGGAATCCGCACCAGCGTACTTCTTCGAAGCAAGCCCCAACGGGTCCACCCCGTTGACCGGATCATCCAAACAATAGCCATACCAGTCCGGATCACCGCCCCTGTCTCCGATGGGGGCGGGCGCGGTCCACCTGCCGGTGAAGGTGTCGTAATTCCTCCAGCCGAAGCGGACGAACCACAAATCGCGGTCGTGCAGGCCGCCTGCAAAGCCGATGGGCACGCGCAGGCCCGGATTGGTGTCCGCTATAATTCCGCCGAAGGGATCATAAAGAACTTCCTTTATCACGTTGCCGTACGCGTCGGCAACCACGCGCAGGGAACCGACCTGGTCGTAGTGCAGGGCGAGCACGGCCCCGTCCTCGCGCCCCATGGTCGAGGGTAGCCGCTCGTTGTCTCCGTACCCGAACTCGTAACCCATACGCCCGTCGTGGAACGCGCCGAGCCGGACGAAGTCGAGCCATTGGTAGGCTTCGACGAGTTGGTCATTGAGATACTTGGCGTCCCGCCTGCCGTCCTCGTCGTGGCGGTATGTGTAGACGTGGCCCTGGTTCTCCACCTCCTTTTGAGCAGCCGGTAGTCCGGCGTATACTCGTACAGGTGGTATGTGCCGCCGTTCGACCAGATGGAACGGAATCCGTTTTCATCGTGCGTGTACCCGTTGTTGCCCGCGCTCATCAGCTGGTTGTCCAGGTTGTATCGGTAGTCGCGGTAGCCGGACCCCACGGTGGCCGGGAAGTAGTCCCGCGAGCGGCGGCCTTCCCTATCATAATAGCACTGGCAGATCAGTCTGCCGTCAAGACGGGCCTCGAAAAGCCGGCCAGCCTCGTCGTAGCGGAACTCCCAGGTAAACGATATCGAGTTCCTCGCTGAGGTCACCATCAATGCCTGTGTGCTGAATGATGATGAGAGAGCTCCTTTTCTCTTGAAGGCGTTTTGCAAGTGTTTGTGAACTCGCATAGACAGGTCTGTAAGGGATATTTAGATTTTGCTTGTCTGCTTTGACTTTCTGGGGAGTTTTGCCCATGGCCTTCCTTCACTCATTGTTTGGGGCAGATGTTGACTGAGTTATAGGCAAGGTTGTCTCTGTCAAAAGAGGAGGGGGGGGGCGCAAACGTTATGTCCGCCTGATGGGGGTAGTGCTGGGGAAAGTTGGAAAACGAAAGATACCGATCATTGCTGATCGGTATTTTTGTTCAATATTGGCGGAAGCGTACAGGAGTCGAACCTGCCTGTGAGTGTTATCCCACACATTGGTTTTGAAGACCAAGCGACACACCGGTGCCGAAACGCTTCCTTGCAGTTTTTGCGTGACCGGCATGTCCTGTGCCGAACTGTTCCCAATGATTCAGGCCCTTGTGTGTTGGAATTCGCTGGGCGTGATCGGGGCGTGGGGCTAGCAGTGCATAGGTGCCTGTCGGAAACAGACACCTATCAACTTTGTTCGGCCCGGACAAGTGGGAAGCGTTTGGGTGTGGTTTTGCACCTCGGCCTAGGGGAAGGGCGGAGGCGGCGGCGGGAGGCGGAAGATGTTGAACTCCCGCTTGCGGGTCTTTTCTATCATATGGTCGAATGCAACCTGTTGCTCCGGCGAGAGATGAATTTTCACCCGTCTGATGCCTTCGGCGATGATGGCCTCGGCTTTTGGGCGTATCTCGGCATGCATGTCCTGCAACAGCTTGAGCGCGGCCGCCACTTCGGTTCGAATTGGTTCCATTTCCTGGTCTGAGAGGTCAAGCCCATGCTGGATGCCGTCGGTCAACTGTTGGGTCATTCTTTCCCGGAAGGCATTTTTGTCCTTGGGCGGGGTGAAATGATGCTTGATGAACAGGCCGGTACAGGTGGTGCCGACAATGGCGCCAGCCAGGAAGACTGCTGCAAATGCCATCCATATTTTCCAGTTCAGCATTGTTTGCTCCTCATAGCCCGAGTCCCAGGGGGCCAAGTTGCAATGCATGGCTGGAAAGGACGGCAAAAAGTTGTCCCGGCAGGTCGTTCAGGGACCAGGTGGCGGCCAGGAGGCTGGCCACCGAGATGACCGCCGCCGCAAAGGTGAATCGGGGGGCCAGGCGGTCGAGTTCGACGGCCATGACCGAGGCGTGGATTCGTGCCACGTCTTCCATGACGGCCTGACGCCAGGTCCGGGTGGGTTGCCATCCGCTGCGGTTCGCATGGATGTGTTGCAGCAGTTTGCGGAAGGATGTCCGTGGGATGTTACGCTTCATGCTCCTCTCCTTGGATGCCGTAGCGTTTGAGAAAAACCTTGAGTTTACGTTTTGCCCGGAATGCGCGCACTTTGACGTTGGGTACGCTGATGCCGAGCATGTCGGCGGTTTCCTTGGTCGTATGCTCTTCAAGATACGTCAGGGAGAGCACCATCCGATCCAGCGGCGACAACCGAGCCAGGACCGTGTCCAGGATTTCCCGTAGTTCGCGTTGTCTGGCCAGAGTTTCGAATACCTCTGCCGAATCCGCAGCCAGGGCCGTGTCAAGCCAGCGTTGCCCGTCTTCGCTCATGTCGCATACCGGAGCTTCCTTGTTACGGTATTGTTTGCGCCAGAAATCATTGCAGCATCGCAGGGCAACAGTAGTCAGCCAATTGCAAAAGGGTTTGACCGGTTTGTATCCAGGCAGGCTCCGATATGCCCGGATGAATACTTCGTGGGCGACTTCTGCCACATGCTCAGTGGGCACATGGGCTGCCACAAGCCGGGAGACAAGGTTCTCATGCCGTTCAAGCAGGAGTGCAAAGGCGTCCAGGTCACCATCGAGCACGAGTTCTATGACTTTTTCGTCACCCAGGTATGCGGGCATTTTACCCTTTTCGTTTGTCACGCCGGAAACATAAGCAGGGTGAGCATTAAAGCACAAGCCCCAAGCACCCCCCCCGGGAGATCCTGTGTCTTCGGGCGAAGTTGAGGCGGTGCCCCTCAAGGAGGAGGGCCTCACTGTCCTTGGGACGGATCAGCGGCGGGAAAGCACGCTAGCAAAAATATCATCGTCGAGAGAGCTTGTGTGGTTACACTTTATTTTGGCCGGTTGTCATATCGATTCGACCCGCCTGGTCCGGTCTGATGTCTCGGTGCCGGTGTTGACTGTGGAAGCGGCTTCAAAAAGCATTATCCACGTTTCATCCTCGCAGGACGGCATGTGCTCCACCTGGTGGGGGACGACGATGAATTCACCCGGCTCGAGCATGACGTCATGGTCCCGAAATCGCATGGTCAGCCGCCCTTTGGTCACGAAGAACATCTCGTCCCCGGTATCGTGGGAGTGCCAGATGAAATCGCCGTCGATTTTGACGAGTTTGACGTGCATGTCGTTGACCTGGCTCACCAGCTTCGGGCTCCAAAGCTCGTTGAACAGATTGAATTTTTCTTGAAGATTGATTTTTTCGGTCATGGAAACTCCTGTTGTTCGACATGTGAGACTAGGCTACCTTGTGGTCGTTTTCATTTCAAGGCGATCACGCAACCAAGGAGTACATAATGGCGCTGACATACGTTTCGGCTACGGTCATGGCAAAGGACGGCTGCGAGGCGGCACTGGAAAGGGAACTGGCAAAGGTGGTGGCCGCTGTCCGGGCCGAGGACGGCTGCATCCGCTACGACCTGCATCGGTCCGAGTACGGCAACGTCTTTCTGTTTTATGAAATTTGGGAAAGCCCGGCCCACCTTGCCGCCCATCTGCGGACTCCGCACATGGACTCCATGCGTGAGGCGACGGCTGATCTGGTGACGGGTGTGGCCGAGGTCAATTTATGGGAAGCAGTGGACGTGGCCGTATAGCCCGACTCCGTCCAGACTGGCGGGTATCCGTGCAAGTTGCATAGCTGTGCTCTATGGAGCGGCAAGGAGCTATGTCGTTTAGCTATTTTTCGAATCGCCCCATTTCCATTAGGGTGTTGCATCGTGAGAAATCCACGGCAACAACCATTGTGACTGGGAGAACGAAATGCACACCATGAAATACCTGGGCTGGAGTCTGACCCTGTTCCTCATGCTTTTCTTGTGCTCGGGCGCTGCCCTGGCCAAGGAAGAAAACACGCTGACCATGTATGTGGCATATGGCGGCCCGGAGGTCATTGCGCAGAAGTTCGAAGAGGCCACGGGCATCAAGGTGGCGTTTCTGACCATGTCTTCCGGCGAGGTGCTGACTAGGCTTCGCGCGGAAAAGGCCAATCCCGGCGCTGACGTCTGGTTCGGGGGCGGCTCGGACGCCTTCATCCAGGCCAAGAAGGAAGGGCTGACCCAACCCTTCGTCGCTCCGAACGCAAAGCGTGTGGGGGCCGCGTTCAAGGACCCTGATGGGTACTGGACAGGAGTTTCCCTGGTTGTCGTCGGATTTCTGGTCAACAAGGATCGTCTGGCCTCCAAGGGACTGAAGGTCCCCGTCTCCTGGGCCGAGCTGGCCTCGCCCGAATACATGGATGAGGTCTCGGCCTCCAATCCCAACACCTCGGGCACGGCGTACACCACGATTTCCGGCGTCCTGCAGATCAAGGGCGAGGAAGCCGGCTGGCCGCTTCTTGACAAGCTCTATGCCAACATTCCCTTTTTGACCAAGAGCGGTTCCGCTCCCGGAAAGATGGCCCTGGCGGGCGAATATGCCGTGGGCATTGCGCCTGATCCGCACAACCTCGCCGGGAGAAATCCCGATGCCCCGCTGGCCGTGGTCTTTCCGGAAGACGGCGTTCTGGCCTGGCCTTCCCCTGTCTCCATCATTGCCAATGCCAAGCATCCTGAAAACGCCAAGGCATTTGTGGACTGGTGCCTGACCCCGGAGGGCCAGCAGATCCTCATGGAGGCCAGCCCCCGGGTGCCCACCACGGATGTCGAGACCCTGCCCGGCGTGCCCAGCCTCTCCCAACTGAATCTTGTCCCCTATGACATCCTGCATTGGGGCAACGAGCGTGAGCGGGTGATGCGGCAGTTCAACGAACGGTTCCCGAAATTCCAATAGCCCCCCCCCCGACGGGCTTCCGGCTGAACGACCGGAAGCCCGTCTTGTTCCCTGCGCGAGGACGGCCAATCCATGCTTTGTCATTCATCCAGGAAAAGCAGCTATCTGATATCCTGCACGGCATTTGCCCTGTTGCTGCTGCTGGTGGTGTATCCGGCGTTCACCGTCCTGCTGGAGAGCCTGCGCCCGAGCGGCGTGTGGGGCCTGGCTTCCTACGGCAGGCTTTTCGAAGGGCCGCGTTTCGCCTCCATCATCGGTTCCAGTATGGGTGTGGCCCTTGCCGGCGGTCTGGCCGCGTCGTTGTTGGGCGGAACCCTGGCCGTGATCGTCATCAAGACAAATGCGCCGTTTCGTCGCCTGATGGGCGTTGCGGCTCTGCTTCCCATCATCCTTCCGGGGTTCGTCTCCTCCATCGCCTACATTTTCCTGTTCGGGCGCAATGGTCTGGTCACGTACCAGTGGCTGGGCATTTCCTGGGACGTGTACAGTTGGAAAAGCGTGCTCGTGCTTCAGGTGGTGGACCAGTCCACAACGGCCTTTCTCCTGGGAGTCGCCGCGCTCAGAAACATCGATCCGGCCCTGGAAGAAGTGGCCGGGAGTCTCGGTGCCGGATCATGGCGCATCCTGCGCACCATCACGTTTGCCCTTGCTTCTCCTCTGGGGGTGGCCGCGTTTTTACTCAATGTCATGCACTCCATGTCGGATTTCGGCACCCCGCTGGTCGTGGGAGGTCCTTTCGATACCCTGGCCTCGGCTTCCTATACCCAGCTCATCGGCAAGTATGATGCGTCCATGGCCTCGACCCTCAACATGACGCTCCTGGCATTCTGCCTTTTGGCCTATGCCGGGTATGCGCTGCTGGAATCGCGTTTCGGGCGCACCCAGGTCATGGACCAGTCCAAGCCGGTGAAGCGGCTGCCCCTCGGCGGGTGGCCGGGCCGGGCCGTCTGGTTCCTGTGCATGGTGTTTTGCCTGTTCATGCTGGCGCTGTTGGCGTCCGTGCTCCTGGCGGCCTTTACCAAGCGCATGGGCGGGGATTATGCGCCGACCCTGATGTACTTCGAGTCCGTGGCCACGCGCGGTTTTGAAAGCGCGCGCAATACCCTGCTGTTCTCGCTCATGGTCGGTTTTCTGGCCGCCCTCGGCGGGCAGGTCCTTGCCTACCTCGTCAAGCGGATGCGCATTCCCGGTGCCGGGGCGCTGGACATCATGGCCACATTGCCTTTTGCCGTGCCGGGTACGTTCATCGGCGTGGGCTATGCCCTGGCGTTCAACAGGCCGCCACTGGTCCTGACCGGGACCTGGGCCATCATCGTGCTCAATCTGGTCATACGCAAACTGCCCATGGGCCTTCGTGCCGGGGCGTCCGTGCTGGCCCGGCAGGACCGCGCCCAGGAGGAGGCCTCCCTTTCGCTGGGCGCTTCAATGCTGCGTACTTTTTTCCGGGTAATCCTGCCGTCCGTGCGAACGGCCATGCTGGCGGGCGGGTTGTATGCCTTCGTGTCTGCCGTGCAGTCGCTCGGCTCCATCATATTCATCATTACCCCGGGCACGCGGCTCCTGTCCGTTGACGTTTTCGAAGCCGTGGTGCGGGGAGACGTGGGGCAGGCTGCGGCCCTGTCCGTCATCATGCTGGCCATGGCCGGTTTCGGCGCGGCGTGCTTTGCCGCAGCAACAACCATGAATCGAAAGAGCAATGAAGCAATACGAACACCTGCCGACATCCTCGGCCAGCGCTGATATCGAGTTGATCGGCGTGAGCAAGGCTTTTGGCGGCGCTCACGCGGTCAATGACCTGTCCATGCATTTCCGGCAGGGCGAGTTGTGCTGTCTGCTCGGCCCGTCCGGGTGCGGCAAGAGCACCACCCTGCGCATCATCGCCGGTCTGGAACAGCCGGACTCCGGCGAAATCCGCATCAACGGACGGGACATGAATGGACTGGCCCCGCAGGAGCGCAACCTCGGTTTCGTATTCCAGAACTATGCCCTGTTCCCGCATATGAACGTGTTCGCGAATGTCGCGTACGGACTGCGTAGCCGAGGCAGGTTGCCGGGCGGCCAAGTGAAAAGGGCCGCATCAGATGCCCTGGCCATGGTCCGGCTCCAAGGATACGGCGACCGCCGGGTGTATGAACTGTCCGGCGGGGAACAGCAGCGGGTGGCCCTGGCCCGCGCTCTGGTGACCAACCCTGACGCGCTCCTTTTGGACGAGCCGTTCTCCAACCTGGATGCGCGGTTGAGGGAGGCCATGCGGGCCGAGCTGGCCGATCTGCGGCGGAGGCTGGGGATCACCACCATCTTCGTGACCCATGACAAGGAGGAGGCCTTTGCCCTGGCCGACCGCATCGTGCTCATGCGGGATGGTCGCCTGGAGCAGGTGGGACTGCCGGAAGCCATGTATCTGCGGCCGGTTTCCGCGTTTGCCGCGGGTTTTCTGGGCAGCGTCAACAGCTTTGCCTTGGATGAAACCTTTTCCCGGACGTTCGGAGCGGCGGCAGCCCCACGGACCGGGCAGGTTTTCGTGCGCCCGGAGAGGATCGTCCTGGTGCGGGACGGGCAGGGGGCTTTCAGCGTGGTCGAGGCCCTTTTCATGGGGGCGTATGTGCGCTACCGGCTGCACAAGGTCGATGATTCGGGGTTTCCGATGGTGGAGGCGCACCGGCCGAACAGCGAAGCGAGGTTTGCTCCGGGTGACAGGGTGACGGTGCGCGTCGTCCCCGAGGATTAGGGGATCAGAGAAATTTATTTCGCCAGGGGCGCAAAGACACCGCCGGTCATCGCCGACAGGTCTGCCGGGGCCAGTTCGATTTCCAGTCCCCTGCGTCCGGCGCTGACGAGCATGGTGGAATGCTCTTCGGCCGAGGCGTCGATGAAGGTCATCAGCCGCTTCTTCTGTCCCATCGGGCTGACGCCGCCGACCACATAGCCCGTGGTCCGCTCCACCTTTCTGACGTCCGCCATGACCAGTTTCTTGGCACCCGCAGCCTTGGCCAGTAGCTTGAGGTCCAGCTGGCACATGACGGGCACCACGGCCACGATCAGGTCTTTGCATCCGTCGACAACCAGGGTCTTGTATACCTTTCCGGCCTCGACACCCAACTTTACTGCCGCCTCCCTGCCGTAGGACTCTGCAGCGGGATCGTGCTCGTATTCATGAACGGTGTAGGGAATTTTGGCCTTTTTTGCCTGATTGATAGCTGGAGTCATGGCATTTGTCCTGAGAGTTGATCGGTGAGGTCGTATTCCTACAGGCTCTTCCGTCATTTTTCAATGACAGTGGTATGGAGCTCTGCCCGGCCGGACCGGCTGACGTCCGACCAAAAAAAAGAAGCAACCGCTGATGCAGTTGCTTCTTTTGATATCATGGCGTCCCCAAGGGGATTTGAACCCCTGTTAACGGCGTGAAAGGCCGCCGTCCTGGACCAGGCTAGACGATGGGGACGCATGGAGCGACTGGCGTTTCCGGCGGGTAGTCTGGAACCCTGTGTTGCCGGTTTGCCTCGTCTGGAATGGCGTCTTTTACACATTATTTGATGCGATGCAAGTTTTTTCGAAGACGGGAATGCGATTGTCCCAGGCAATCATGGTCAGTCTGATCCGGTTGGCTGTCCTAAAGAGATGGCCGGGTCGAAAAAGAGACTGTATCAACCCTTGGATTGCCCCACGAACGTATTGGGAAAAGTTGCGCCTTCATGGGCACGAAACCGTGAAAGCCGTAGCCCTTTTTCGCTTTGCAAAGGGGCGGGGACAGCTACTGCGCCGTTGTCCAGCAAGGCAATATGCGAAGATGTATAGATGGTATCTATATATAATATGTGGCAACAAGATATAAAACAATTGGTCCCGTCTATGTCAAGGGGCTAATGTTCCAGAAGTTTTAATGGGGGACCGTTGGACAATATTCTATTAGGAAAGGAGGAGGTATGAGTAACTTTTTCGCCACACGAAAAGGCATCATTTCCGTTGGGCTGGTGATAGGCGGATTGGCCGCGCTGCTCCAGTACCTGGGAAATCCGGGGAACATGGGTATCTGCGTGGCCTGCTTTGAGCGGGACATTGCAGGGGCGGTAGGGCTGCACCGGGCGGGCGTGGTCCAGTACATGCGCCCGGAGATCATCGGTTTCGTGCTCGGTGCCCTGGGGGCGGCATTCGTAGGCAAGGATTTTCGTCCGAGGGCCGGTTCCGCGCCAATAGTCCGCTTCATCCTGGGCGCGTTCGCCATGATCGGGGCTCTGGTATTTCTGGGTTGTCCGTGGCGGGCCGTTCTGCGCCTGGCCGGAGGAGACCTCAACTCGCTCTTCGGGCTTGCGGGCCTGATCGTGGGCATCGGCGTGGGCACCATGTTCTTCCGGCAGGGGTACAACCTCGGGCGCAGCCAGAAGACCTACTGGTCCGTGGGACTCCTCATGCCCTTGCTCATGGTCGGTTTTCTGGTCCTGATGTTCCTGTATCCGCAAGTGGCTGACCAGCCCAAGACCGATGTGCTCTTCTACAGCCTCAAAGGCCCCGGCGCCATGCACGCCCCTCTGCTCATATCCCTGGGTGTCGGTCTGCTGGTGGGTGTCCTGGCCCAGCGCAGTCGTTTCTGCACCATGGGCGCGTTCCGCGACCTGATCCTTTTCAAGCAGGTACATCTGCTTTCCGGCGTGGTTGCCTTGCTGGTGGCGGCTTTTGCCCTTAACCTGGTTCTGGGACAGTTCAATCTCGGTTTTGACGGTCAACCTGTGGCCCATACTCAGGGGCTTTGGAACTTCATGGGCATGCTTCTGGCCGGTCTCTGCTTTGCGCTGGCAGGAGGCTGCCCCGGCAGGCAGTTGTTCCTGGCCGGTGAAGGTGACGGCGACGCCGCAGTCTTCGTGCTCGGCATGATCGTCGGTGCCGGGTTTGCCCATAACTTCGGTCTGGCCAGTTCTCCCAAGGGCGTTGGTCCACATGGCATAGCCGCTGTGTTCATCGGTCTGGCCGTCTGTTTGTTCATCGGTTTTACCATGCGAAAAAAAGCAGCTTAAGGGGGGCGTGACATGAAAGAATCAATAGACGCACGGGGCCTTTCCTGCCCTCAGCCGGTTCTGGACACCCTGGCCAAGATCGAGGCCATGGGTTCGGGCGAGTTGGAGGTTCTGGTGGACACCGAGGCATCCAAGGAAAACGTGTCCCGCGCCGTTCAGGCAAAGGGATGGCGTGTGGAGTCCATTACTGAGGACAACGGGGAATACTGCCTGAAGCTGGCTGGAGATTGATTTGGCCTTTCGCGACCTGTTCAAGAGAATAGCGCCCCGTCCGCGCGCTGACCAGCGCGCGGATCGGGGACTTCTGGTTTTTGAGCACACCAGCGAAGTCATCCGGGCGGAGCAGATCCTTAAATCGGCGGGCTATGCCGTGAAGGTCATGGGGCCGCCTCCCGAGGTCCAGAAGGGGTGCGATCTGGTGGTGGAGTTCCCGCTCATGGAGGAACTCGATATCCTGCGCAGCCTGAAAGGAGCCGGGGTCGCTCCCATGGAAGTGCTGCCGGTGACCGGGCCGCTGCTCGCGCCGGTGGATCTGTTTCAGGTCAAGGATTTCGGCCAGTACCTGATGGTTCGCGCCGCAAACATGAAAATCACCGTGGAAAAGAATACCCGTGTCATCGTCAACGTGTCCGGAGGAGGGTGCCCGGACGTGCCGTACATCGCGGCCCGTTTGATCGGTTGTACCCTGGATGACGCACCTGCGCCGCGGGACATCGGGCATACCCTGTGCGGCTACGCCCTGGAACTCGCCCACGCGGAGATGCTGCGTTTATGCTCGCCATAGTCGGAACAATCCCGGACCCCACGGTCCCGGTGCTGGATGCGCCTGTGGAGCTTGCGGACGACAGCCTGCGTGTCTTTGGTCGGGTTGTCAGTCCGGATCGGGGCACACCGGCCCTGCTGGCTGCGGCCTCCATCGCGTGTCGGCATCTTGGCCTGCCGTTGCCCCACGCATTTCTCGTGGGCGATGAGGGACTGGGCAAGGGCAGCCGAACGCTCTATCGCCATTTGACTGAAACCCTGCCCGACAGGTCTTTTTCCTCCATGGTCTTTCATTATCTCCAGCCGGATGTGGACTGGCACAACAAGGTTCTGCTGACCGCACTGTCCATGACGCCGCCGCCCACACTTATCGCGGACGCCGGGTTCATGTATGCGGCCAAGATGAGCGGCCAGGCCGGAGAATACGCCCTGTTTACGCCCGATGCAGGGGAGTTGGCCTTCCTGGCCGACGAGACGGCACCGCATCCTTTCTACACGCGCGGTTTCATTCTTCAGGACGAAGGCCGGGTGCCGGAACTTGTCGGGCGCGCCTATGTTCACGACAACGCTGCCGCCTGCCTGCTGGTCAAGGGTAATACGGATTACATTGCGGACCGCAGCGGCATTCTGGCCACGGTCACCGGCCCGTCCGAAGAGGCCATGGAAGCCATGGGAGGTACGGGCGACACGCTGACCGGCATGGCCTGTGCCCTGGTGGAGTACGGTCTGACCGTAGCCGAGGCCTCATATGTAGCGGCCCAGGCCAACCGTTACGCCGGACAACTCGCCGCGCCGACTCCGGCCACGCAGATAGGGGAACTGGTCAGGCATATCCCGGCAGCCCTGAAACGGGCCATGGATGAATTGACATGACCGGCCGCCGCATCACCTCTGACATGACGCTCCTGGATATCGTGTACCGATACCGGGCCACGGAAGCGGTTTTTCATTCGTTTGACGAACAGGCTGGTGAATGCCTGCTCTGCAAGGCGCTCTTTGAAACCGTGACAATCGTGGCTGAACGCTACGGCCTTGATCTCGACGTCCTGTTGGGTGAATTGGAGCGGGCGGCGGAAGAGTCGACGCACTGAAGAATTGACAGCCCCGTCCCGGTTGCGAAGCTGTGCCGTGAAACCGCGGGCACACTTTCGGGAAGAACTCGGTTTTTCTGCTCCGGCGCTGTGCCCGGATTTAATCCGATCCGGCACGGTCCTTAGGCGGCGGCAGTTCTCCGCCGCACTGCTTGCAGGATACGGTCTTGTTCTTGTCCACCAGGCGGACGAGTTGTGTCTTTCCGCAACGTTTGCACCTGCGTTTCATGTTCATTACGGACTGCAGGGCGGCGTGGAAAAACCACATGGCGACACTCCTTGTCGGTTTTGATCAATGGTTCTTTGCGGGCAAAGAGTCATAGCAGATTGTTGTTCAGGACCAGGGACGAGAGCGTTACCATGCCGACCACCTCGCCCATGTCTTCGACCGGGGCGCTGCGTACTCCGGTTCTGTTCATCAGGCGAACGGCGTATCGGATGTCCATCCTGGCCGGGACAGTGATGATCGGTTTGGTCATGATCTCATATACATCGACCTTATCTCCATCCAATCCGGGAACAATGACCTTCTTGACCAGATCGGTAATGGTCACCACTCCCCAGGCGTCATCTTCGTGGCGGCGATCCACCAGGAGTTCGGACACGCGCATTTCGCGCATCTTTCTGGCAGCCTCGGAGGCCGAGGTCATACCATCGATGCTCAATATTTCTTTACTCATGACATCGCCAACGCGGACAATGGGTTCAGACATACTCCCTCCAAGGCCGGATGACGGCGTCACCACGGCTCGACAGTCGTTTACAGGTACTTTTCCCTGACCTCTTCCTTGAACCGTTCGATCTGGCTCTCCATGCCGACGACCTGCTCGACGGGCAGGACCAGGGCTATTCCGGTTCCGGGTTTCTTGAATTCTCCGGCGTCTTCTATGCTCTTCAGAACAGGATTGACAAGGTGTTCCTCCAACAGGAACATGACGATATCGGTTTGATCTTCCAAGGCAAGTCCAAAAAATGTCAATGCTTCGCGCATTCCGGTCCCGCGCCCGGCAATGATGGTCGCCCCGGTGGCACCCACGGCCTTTGCGGCATCCACGATGGGATCGGTCCTGTGTGTTTTGACCGCAGCGAGTATAAGTTTGAATCTCATTGGGTACCCCCTGTATTGGATTTGGTTCGGCGATTGGTCGCCCACTGCGTCAACTGGGCGTAAGTCATGACGGAAATGATCGGGAACAGGCTGGCAAAGGCGATCAGCCCGAATCCGTCAATGGCCGGGTCGCTGCCCGGGACGGCTTCCGACAATCCCAGACCCAGAGCGGCCACCAGCGGCACGGTCACTGTCGAGGTGGTCACCCCACCCGAATCATACGCAAGGGCGATGATCTTTTTCGGGGCAAAGAACGTCTGTGCGATGACCACAACATAGCCGACGAGAATGTAAATGTACAATGGCGTGCCTGTGACTATGCGGAAGGTTCCCAGGGCGATGCCCACGGCTACGCCCAGAGCCACAGTTATCCGCAGCCCCCATTGGCTGATGCCGCCGCCCGAGACCTCCTTGGCCTTCAGGGCCACGGCCAGAAGAGACGGTTCGGCAATGGTCGTGGAAAAACCGATCATTGCGGCGAATACGTATATCCAGCCGTAGGCGGTCCAACTGGAAACGGCTTCGGCTCCTCCCATCAGGAAAGACGGATGGGAAAGCTGGGCGGCCATTATTCGTCCGACAGGGAACAGGGCTTTTTCAAGACCCATCAGGAACAGGGCAAGGCCGATGACCACATACACTCCGCCCAGGACCAGCCGTTTCGGATGTGCAATGGGCTGCCGGAGCACGAACAGTTGAAAACCGACAAGCAGGGCAACGATGGGCAACACGTCGCGGCATGTAGAGAGAAAGGCTGTGATGAACTCGGAAAGTAATTCCATCCTTGTCTCCTTGCTATATGCCGAAGATGAACAGGCCGTACCCGATCACGGCAATCATCGGCAGCAGGGACGCGAACGCGATCAGGCCGAAACCGTCGGTCAGCGGATTGCGTCCCTTGATTATGGATGCAAGCCCAACCCCGAGTGCCGCCACCAGGGGGACAGTCACCGTCGAGGTGGTCACACCCCCTGCGTCGTAGGCGATGCCCACGATTTCCTTCGGAGCGAAGATGGTCATGATCATGACCAGCACGTAGCCGCCGATGATCAGGTGGTGCACAGGCCAACCGCGCAGGATGCGAAGTACGCCGATGAGGATGGACAGTCCTACGGATAATGCCACGGACAGACGCAGTCCCATGGCATAGCTGTTCATGGAGGCCTCGCCTGGCAGGATGAGTCCTCCTTTCGAGGCGATGCTGGCGGCTTCGGCCGCAACGGCGATGAGCGCCGGTTCCGCCACGGTCGTGGCAAACCCCAGGGCAAAGGAGAATGTCAGCAGCCAGAACAGACTGCCCTTGCGCGCCAGGGCATGTGCCATCTGCTCACCGATGGGGAACAGCCCGATCTCAAGTCCCTGTATGAACAGGGTCAGGCCCAAGACCACGAGCAAGGCCCCTTGCAGGACTCCCAGTACGTCCGGCAGGGGCTGCCGGAGCACCACGCCCTGAAAGAAGGCTATGACCAGAATGATGGGCAGCAGATCCTTGAAGGAAGCCCACAGCCGTATACCCATGCCCTTTGCATAGGATAGGGTCAATGTCGTTGCGGCGGTCCTTTTCATGCTTCCCTTGGTTGTATTCAACCCTTCTCGAATTTTCAGCGAGGTCTCTTGGGGCTGCGATCCGTCGAGTACAATATGAACAGTATGATTATATTCATCAGGGGAGGGCATCGTCAACGAGAATCGGAATAGCTGAGCGCTGTTGCGTAGCGGCGCTTTTTTTCACAGGTCTTGAGGAGTTAGCGGCGCCTGCTGTCCCGGGCTTCCCCCGGGAGGGGCGTTGTTCGAGATTGTAAGGAGAAAAAAGAAAAGGGTTACGGTTTAAACCGTAACCCTATGCTTTCTTATGGCGTCCCCAAGGGGATTTGAACCCCTGTTAACGGCGTGAAAGGCCGCCGTCCTGGACCAGGCTAGACGATGGGGACGCAATATTTGGCTGGGCTGCAAGGACTCGAACCTTGATTAACGGAGCCAGAACCCGTCGTCCTGCCAATTGAACGACAGCCCAGTAGCGAGAAGATGATTTAAGGGTTAGGCCCCCTTATGTCAACTCCTTTTTAGCGCAAAATTAAATTGCGCGTGCGAGCTTGCGGGTACGCTTCTTCAGCGTGTTGATCTTGCGGCGAATGAAGGTGCGCTTGCCGCGGTCTTCCATTTCATTCTTTTGGGCGCGCAGGGCACGGATCTGCCTCTTGATTTCGGCGATCTGCTTCTTGTAGGGAGAGACCTGTTCTTCATCGACGATGCCGAAGGCGTCCTTGATCTCCTGAACAAGGGCGTCCTTGTCCTTGCCGGAGGCGCCGACGATCATGGGGAGTTTTTCCACGCAAAGAGCGCGCAGCTCCTTGGCGGTCATTTTCTCCAGGGGCTTGGTCAGGCCAAGCTCGTCAAAGGAAATTTCTTTTACTTCTTCACTCATGGTGTACTCCTTAAAAAAAGCCCTGAGGCTAAAATGTGGTTATGAGTCGTCAAACAATCGTTGGTACGCCCGATAACATCTGCCCACTGGCGAATCGGGGTCCAGCTCTTTATTCAAGTTGCCTAACTTCTCAGGTCTTTTAAGTTTCCTCGGAGGCTCGGGAGCCTCCGGCCGGACTTCTCCGTCCAAAGGAACTCTGCCGTTTAGCAGTTCGAACACCACCTTGTCAAAGACTTCTTCGCCCAGGAAACCGTTTATTTTATCGAGCAGCAGAGGGCCCAGATACTGGGCTTCCTGCATGACCATCGGGTCCTCGGCTGCCAGGATGATTTTCGAGCCTCGGTGGCCCAGCGGCCGGGCGATCTGAGCCATTTCTCCCATGAGGCTGTCCCAGGCACGCCACAGTCTGGCCAGGGCATATCCGCCGGTGGTGTCCAGTTTGTCCAGAAAACGGGGCAGGGCCGAGCCAACGGGCTGTACCCGGTTGGACCGTCCGGGCCGGTCGTAGGTGCGTCTGTAAAAGACCATGGGTTAAATCTCGTCGCCCTTGGGGGTCAGTTTGATGGTGACGAGGGCCGGTTTCAGCACGTAGGCATCGCCGCTGCGTTCCTGTTCGTCCACTTCCTGGGCCGTGGCAGAAGCAACGCCCTCGGGATCGCCCCCCCTGATGATACCGGTGATCAGCCCGTCACGGATGGCCCGATCCGGTTTGAATTCGCGTTTCAGGATGACTTCCTCCTGCGCATAGCCCTCTTTGACGATGGTGATGAGGTGATCGGACTGTTTGTCCGGATTGACCGAGCAGGGGGTGGTGCATGTCTTTTTGCCGTCGAGGTAGACGGTCGCGCCGATGGGGTCGGTCGAAACCGGAATATTCTGCTTGGGCACACCGCAGGCGCACAGCGTGAGCAGGCATATTATCATATATATGGGGGCCGCTCTTTTGGTCATTGAATTCCCTACATGCAGACACGGGCCCGATAATTGACGATGATGACCGGGCAGCCGGGAGAGAGCGCCACCTGGATGGAGGTGGACCCTATGGCCGGTTTGGCCGGTTCTTCGCTGCCTGAGTACTGGGCCATGATCACCAGATCCGCCTGCTCCCAACGGGCCTGTTTGAGTATCTCGATGTACGGGATACCTTCCCAGCAGTGGAAGGCGTGGCTGATGCCTGTCAGGGCCACGGCGTATTTCTTCTGCATCCTCGCCAGGGCCTTGTCGATGAAGATATCCATGGACTGCATGTAATATTTGGGGTTTGGGGTGGTCTGGCCGATGTCCAGCACGTGGAATATGTCCAGGTGTGCGTCATTGGCGGCGGCGAGCTGGATTGCATAACACAGGGCCGAGTCCGAAGGGGTGGAGAAGTCGGTGGCCATGACCATGCGCTTTATTTCAGCGCCCGGAGTCATTTCGTTGGTCACCACCATGACCGGAGCAAAGACATTGGCGCAAACCTTGCGGATGGTGGTGTCCACTACACCCCACATGCGATCGGGGCGGTGTACGGCCTGGGTGTGGTGTCCCATGACGATCAGGTCCACGCCTTCGGAGTGGATAACCTTGAGCATCTCTTCATGGGCAGGACCGCAGGCCACCCGTATGGAATGTTTGGGGATGTCCTTAAGGTCGTCTGCGTAGTATTCAGCGATTTTCACTTTGGCCGATTCATTCAGGGCCTGTGCCGGAATGGTGTCGTCAAAGGAACACCAAGCGTCCCTGCCGATGGGCAGGGCGTGGAACAGCACCAGTTCCGCCCCGCGCTTGCGGGCAAGGTCAAAGGCCGCTCTGGGTGCGGTCGGAGTGTCGATCTGCGGAGTTACAGCCAGGAGAATCTTTTTGAACATATCGCCTCCTTGTCGTGCCGGTGAGTGTTGTTCTGCATTCCGCCAACCGGCTTGGCGGCTGTCCAATGCTACTATTGCAAAATTCGGATGAGCAGAGCAAGCATTATCGGAAGTCTGACCGACTGGAAAAGGAAAAGGCCCCGCTGATGCAGGGCCTCTTGGTATTGTTGTGTTTATTCTTTGGATTGATCCGTGCCGCCCTCTGCGTCTTCCAGCAGGTGAAGGACTCCGAGTCCTGCCTCCACCGGGTTGACGTGTACGCCCACTTTCACCGAGCTGGAGGAGGAAGTCTGTTTCATTGACCCGTCACCGTTGTAGTGGGTGGAGGTGTGGGAGTGATGGCTCACTTCCTTTTCGGTTCCCACGGTCGGGGCTGCAACGGCTGCGCCTTCCAGCAGGGCCTCGGCTTCTTGGGTCGGGTTGTTCTCAATGGCGCTGCCCAGTGTCGCTGGCTCGGTCGTTTTGACCAGTGCCTCCCGGTCTTCGGGGGCGAGTTGGTCACTGGAGATGACGATGGGGGCCTGCCCGCCTTCAGCCTGGGAGGTCTGCGCCTCAATGGGTTGCAGTCGGACGACCACGGAACTGGGGGAGAGGACATAGGCGTCGCCGCTCTGCTCATCGGCGCCCATGGTCATCAGGGCATTGGCCACGGCACCTTCGGTATTGGCTCCCATGGAGCTGGTGCTGAGGCCGGATTGTGCCGCGTCGCGGGTGACGCCTGTCGTGTCGTATTTTTGGGATATCTGGACATCGACCTGGTGAAATCCGTCTTTCTTGAATGTCAATATATGCGGCTGCGTCTTTTCCAGGGTCACGTTGCAGGGGGTTTGTCCGACCTGGTTGCCGTCGGCAAAGACCAGGGCTCCGTCAGGGTTGCTGCTGACGGGAATGTTCTGTGTGGCGGCGGAGCAGGCGGTGAGAGCAAGGCAGGCGATCAGGATTAACGGAAGGGTAAGTTTCATGGGGATTCCTCATTGGTTATGTTTCAGGGCACTATACCTAAGGCTGGTTTTTAGCTCAATGATAGATTGAGACTCGGTTCATACAGGGCTTGACGGGTCTGGGGTTCATGGGCTAGAAGTCGGATATTCCTTATATCAAGATATACTGATATAGAGTGAAAAATATGGAAATAATAAAATATTGCAAAGCATTGTCTGACGATACGCGGGCGCGACTGGTCAACGTTCTGCTGGAATACGAGCTGAACGTCGGTGAAATCGTCCAGGTCATGGAGATGGGGCAGTCCCGTATTTCCCGTCATCTCAAGATCTTGTCCGAGTCCGGTCTGGTGCATGTGCGCCGGGAAGGGTTGTGGGCCTTCTACCGGGTCAGCGAAGACGGGCCGGGGCGCATGTTCCTGAACGGCGTCAGTGCGTTGCTTGAAGGCGAAGCTGAGTTGAAGCGGGACCGCAATCGGGCCGAGAAGGTCGTCAGGGAACGGACTGCCGCCACGCGTCAGTTCTTTGATGAGATAGCTCCCGAGTGGGACCGCATGACCGCCGAAGTTCTGGGCGATCTCGACTTGGGTCGAGAGATCCAGGCACGGCTGCCGGAGTGTGCCTGCGCCGCCGATATCGGCTGCGGGCCCGGCGACATGCTGGAAATCCTGTCCCGCTCGTCTGACAAGGTCATCGGTGTGGACAACTCGCCCAAGATGCTGGAGCTGGCCGAGGAGCGGTTCCCCGACAACGCACGCATGTCCCTGCGCATCGGCGAGATGACCCATCTGCCCCTGCGCGACTGGGAAGCGGACTGCACGGTCATGTCCCTGGTCCTGCACCACCTGACCCGGCCCATAGACGCCATCAGGGAGGCGGGCAGGGTGCTCAAGATCGGCGGCAAGCTGATCATTGCCGAGTTCGATCAGCACGAGAACGAACTCATGCGTTCGGAATACGGTGACCGAAGGCTTGGTATCCCGCGTGAAAAGATGTGCGTGTGGTTGGAGAAAGCCCGGTTTACCATCAGTGCCGTTACGGAATTTTCTGTCAACATGGGCCTCGTTGTTGTTTTGTACGAGGCAGAAAAAAATTAATATCCAACCCCTTATTTGGAGGTAACAATGTCCAAGAATGTCATGCCCGTGGATCCCGCGTGCGAAAACAAGGTCGCTGATCTGTCCCTGGCCGAATGGGGCCACATGGAAATGCAGCTGTCCGAGCGCGAGATGCCGGGCCTTATGTCCATCATAGAAAAGCAGGGCAAGGACAAACCGCTCAAGGGTCTCAAGGTCATGGGCTCGCTGCACATGACCATCCAGACCGCCATGCTCATCAAATGCCTTTATGAGCTGGGTGCCGATATCCGCTGGGCGTCCTGCAACATCTTTTCCACCCAGGATCACGCCGCAGCGGCCATTGCCGACTCCGGCATGGCCAAGGTCTTTGCCTGGAAGGGCGAGACCCTTGAAGAATACTGGTGGTGCACCGAGCAGGCCCTGACCTGGCCTGACGGCTCCGGCCCTGACCTCATCGTGGATGACGGCGGCGACGCCACCATGCTCATTCACCAGGGTGTCAAGGTCGAGGCTGATCCGTCCATCGCCGACCAGAAGTACGATGTCCTTGAATTCCAGATCGTCATGGAACGTCTGGCCGCCAGCGTGAAGGCCAATCCGACCAAGTGGACCGGGATTGCCAAAAAGATTCGCGGCGTGTCCGAAGAGACCACCACCGGCGTGCACCGTCTCTACGAGATGCAGCGCGCAGGCGAACTGCTCTTCCCGGCCATCAACGTCAACGACTCCGTGACCAAGTCCAAGTTCGACAACCTGTACGGCTGCCGCGAGTCCCTGGCTGACGGCATCAAGCGCGCCACCGACGTCATGGTGGCGGGCAAGGTCACGGTGGTCGTGGGTTACGGCGACGTGGGCAAGGGCTGCGCCCAGTCCATGCGCGGTTTCGGTGCACGGGTGTTGGTCACCGAGGTCGATCCCATCTGCGCATTGCAGGCCGCCATGGAAGGGTACGAAGTGACCACCATGGACGAAGCCGCTCCGCAGGGCGACATCTTCGTCACCTGCACCGGCAACTACCATGTCATCACCGGCAAGCACATGGATGCCATGAAGGACGAGGCCATCCTCTGCAATATCGGCCACTTCGACTCCGAGATTGAGATGGCTCACCTGGAAGCGAACCCCAAGTGCATCAAGAAAGAGGTCAAGCCCCAGGTGGACAAGTGGACCCTGCCTTCCGGCAAGTCTCTGATCGTCCTTGCCGAAGGTCGCCTTGTCAATCTCGGTTGTGCCACCGGCCACCCGAGTTTCGTCATGTCCAACTCGTTCACCAACCAGGTTCTGGCTCAGCTCGACCTGGCCAAGAATGACTATGATCCCAAGGTCATGATCCTGCCCAAGAAGCTGGATGAGGAAGTGGCCCGTCTGCACCTGGCGCGTCTCGGCGTGAAGCTGGAGAAGCTGACCAAGAAGCAGGCCGATTACATCGGCGTGGACGTGGAAGGTCCGTTCAAACCCGACCACTACCGTTATTAGTCATTAATATCGTTGAATATAGTAAGCGGGGGTCGATTGGCCCCCGTTTTTTTGTGCGGGACTGCCCATGTGTCTTGTGCTAGGAGTGTGGTCATGCGCGCAACAAGTCTGATTATCCTCTTCCTGGTCTCCCTGCTCATGGCCGGTCCGGCCCTGTCCATGGACGTGAATATCAAGGTTTCCAGCTTCAAGATGGACCTTGTCCTGGCATACGCTCCCGAGAATCTCATGGACGGGGATCCGACCACGGCCTGGGCAGGGGGCAGTATCTCGTCCGGTGAAGGACAGTGGATGGAATTTGTCTTTGATGTTCCGGTGCGGGTTACCCGATTGGGTGTTTACAACGGGCATCAGGGCGAGGGGCAGTTCGAGAAGTTCCGGCGCATCCGTTCGGGGCGCATCGTCTATCCCGACGGGACCGAATTCCCGTTCTGGCTCCGGGACGAGCCGGGCGAGCAGATCATCGAGTGCAACGGCGATGCGTTCAAATCGATCAGGGTCGTGGTGGACGAAGTGTTTCCTGAAGGGGTGCCGCTGGCCAAGATGAAGCTGGCGGTTTCCGAGGTCAAACTCTATCTCACCCTGATGAGTCGTCCGTCCATGGCCGGCGAGAGGGATACGGCGGTGCAGGCGGTGCACGTGCCGGCTCCGCCGCCGGTGGATACGAAGAATTCGGTGCCGGAAGAGATCAAGGAACTGCTCAGAGAATTTTACGTCAAGCAAGCCTCGCTGGATGACGATTATCCTATGCTGTTCGCGCCTCACGTGCGCGACCGGTTTGATTTTCAGCTTGAGGTGTTCAAGCAGATCCAGCGTCAGCGCGGCACATACCAAGCCCTGCGCACGTCCGAGGTGGACCCGTCCGGTCTGGGGTTTGAACTGATCTATCTGGATAAGGATGTGGCCGAGGTCCGGGTCTTCGGCGTCTACCGGGTCAAGGTGGCACAACTGGATCAGAATCTGGAAGATGATTCGGTCTTTGCCCTCATCAAGGGCACGGACGGATGGAAGATTCTCGAGCTTGAGGGTCAGGAAAAGGGTATTTAATCAGAATCCTTTAATCCCAGTCTGTTATATAATCCACACATCAATCAATTCTGTGGCGTAAAGCCCTTCTGACGTGGCCGGAATTGCGGCCAGGCCATGGGCCTGGACAATGGTCCGCAGCAGTCCCGACTTGCCCAGCACAGGGTGGGCCAGGGGCGGTTGGCCGACCCTTTCCTCCAGGCGGATGCGGATATAGTCCTCGCGGCCCGGCTTGGAGGGCATGTTGCGGGCGAGTTCCGCCGTGCGCATCGGGCGCAGCAACTCCGAAAAAGCGTCTGCTTCCCCTTGGAGGTGGCGGATCAGGGGCAGGATGAGCACGTGCATGACAACCAGGGCGGAAGTCACCTGGCCGGGAAGGCCGAGCACGGGCTTTTCGCCCACCCGGCCGAGGATGGTCGGTTTGCCGGGGCTCAACGCCACGCCGTGGGCCAAAACCTGCGCATCATCCATGGTTTCGATAGCCTGGACAGTGAGATCCCGGACGCCGATGGAGCTGCCGCCCGACAACAGCACCAGGTCGTTTTCGGCGATGGCCTTTTGCAGGGCGCGGGACAGGCTTTCAAGGTCGTCCCTGACGATGCCGTATCGGGTGGGCATGCCGCCCGCCAGTTCGGCCAGGGCGGCCACGGTATGGGTGTTCACGTCCCGGACCTGGCCCGGTTGGGGAGTCCGGCCGACTTCGATCAGCTCGTCGCCGGTGGACAGGATGCCTACCCTGGGGCGGCGGGTCAGGGAGAGTTGTTCGAAACCCAGGGCGGCTGCCAGCCCGATTTCCTGGGGCCGCATGATTGTTCCGGCGGGCAGGGCAACGGCATCGGCCTTGGCGTCTTCCCCGCGCTGCATGACGTTTTCACCCGGAGCGATGCTCTTGCGGATTTCGATAGTGCCGTTTTCCGCGTCTTCCTGCATGGACAGGGTGTGTTCCACCATGATGACGCTGTCTGCGCCCTCGGGCAGGACGCCGCCGGTTGAGATGCGGGCGCATTCGCCGGGATTCAGGGCGATGTCCGGCAACTTATCGATAGACAGGCTGGCCACGCATTCCAGATAGCCGGGATTGGATTCTCCTGCACCGAATACGTCGCGGGCGTTGACCGCGAACCCGTCCATGCAGGAACGGTCGAGCAGCGGCCAGTCGTGGGCTGCGGTCAGGTCCTGGGCCAGCACACGGCCGGAGGCCAGGGCCAGGTCCACGGTTTCCTCTCCCAGCGGCGGGAATGTCCGCAGCAGGGTTTCGAATTCAGCGCGGCTGATGATGGTGAAAAAACCGTGACTCATGTGGCTCCTAACAGACAGTTGAAAAACAGCGACCTGCGGCGTTGCTTCAAAAAAAATTAATCCTCACGTGCAGGAAGTACACTTCGGTCTTGAACTTTTTTTTGCGTCTTACATCTCACTATAACTGAACGGTCTGCATTTTTTGATTATTTAAACGGCCTGTTAGTAAGTGATTTCGGTGCCGATGCCGGATTTGGTGAACAGTTCCAGCAAAATGCAGTTTTCCACCCGACCGTCGATGATGGCGGATTTCTCCACCCCGGCCACGGCTTCGAGGCAGCACTTGATCTTGGGGATCATGCCTCCGGTGACCACGCCGGAGCGGATGGCCTCAAAGGCCTCCTTGGCGGTCAGGGATGTGATCAGTTCGCCGTTGGCGTCGAGCAGGCCTGGTACGTCGGTCAACAGATAGAGGCGCTTGGCGCCGAGGGCGGTAGCCACGGCTCCGGCCACAGAGTCGGCGTTGATGTTGTAAGTCACGCCCTGGTCGTCCACGCCCACGGGCGCGATGACCGGGATGAAGCCGTCCTTGAGCAGGGAGTGGATGAGCTTGGTGTTGACCGAGGTGACCTCGCCCACCTTGCCCAGGTCGATGATCTCTGGCGGGGCGTCGTTCTTTTCGATGGCCAGCTCCTTGGGTTCGGCGGTGATCAGCCGTCCGTCCTTGCCCGACAGCCCCACGGCCTCGCCGCCGTGCAGGTTGATCAGGTTGACGATCTCCTTGTTGACCTTGCCCACCAGGACCATCTCCACCACGTCCATGGTGGCCTCGTCCGTGACACGGTACCCCTGGCGGAAGTGGGACTCGATGTTGAGCGCACTCAGCATCTTGCCGATCTGAGGTCCCCCGCCGTGAACGACCACGGGGTTGACGCCGATATATTTGAGCAGGATGATGTTCAGGGCAAAGGCGCGTTTCAGGTTTTCATCGATCATGGCGTTTCCGCCGTACTTGATGACGATGGTTTCGCCGAAAAATTCAGTGATGAACGGCAGGGTCTCGATGATGGATTTTGCCTGAAGCTGGTAGCGCTTCATATCCCGCTTGCTGATGGACTCGTGTTTCATAAATGGCTCCTGAATTCCGGGAATAGCCCGGATTGGGGCGGATTGTCCTTCAAAGGCCCGCCTAAGTCAACAGATTGAAGTTGCGTGTCCTGTGTAGAATCTGTAAATTCTTCGTAAGTTATGTGAAATCTACACAGGACAACCATATGAAAATCAGCTTCAACAGGATGGAATGGGCCGGGAGCATGGGCGACCTGGGGACACTTCTGCCCCTGGCGTTCGGCATGATCATGATAAACGGGCTGTCCGCCACCGGATTGTTTTTGACCGTGGGACTCATGTATGTCGTGGGCGGGACCTATTACAGGGTGCCCATTGCCGTGCAGCCCATGAAGGTGGTGGCCGCCTACGGCATTGCCATGGCCCTGTCTGCCGAGGTCATTACCGCTTCGGGCATGCTCGTGGCCGTGCTGCTCCTCTTCCTGGGCGCCACGGGCCTGGTGGATGTGGTGGCGAGAATCGTGCCCAAGCCGGTCATACGCGGTGTGCAGTTGTCCACCGGCATCCTTCTGCTGTCCAAGGGCGTGTTCCTGATCGTGGGCAAGAATCCGTTGCAGGTCATGCGCGGGGCCGTGGAGCCTTTCATGACGGTCCAGTCTTTGGGGCCGGTGCCCATGTCCCTGGTGTCAGGTGTACTTTTTGGACTGATAGCCCTGTTCCTGTTGCGCAGCAACCGCTATCCGGCAGGGCTGGTTGTGGTCGTGACCGGCGCGATTTTCGGTGTTGCATTTGGCGCGTGGCGGGAGCTGACCGTCATTCAGCCGGGGCTGTATCTGCCGGAAATCCTGCCTTTCGGCATCCCGTCCGGCGCGGACTTCAGCTTCGCCCTGCTGGCCTTGGTGTTACCGCAGATTCCCATGACCATGGGCAATGCGGTCATCGCCAACCGGGACCTGAGCTTCGAGTATTTCGGCCACGAGAGTCGGCGCGTCACGGACAGGGCGCTGTGCATCTCCATGGGGCTGGCCAACGTGTTCTCGGCCATGGTGGGCGGTATGCCCGTCTGCCATGGAGCAGGGGGACTGGCTGCGCATTACGCCTTCGGTGCCCGCACTCCCGGTTCCAATCTGATCATCGGCGGGCTGTTCATCGGACTGGCCGTGTTCCTCGGAACCCAATCGATCAATGTGCTGCATCTGCTGCCCATGGGGGTGCTCGGAATGCTGCTTTTCTTTGCGGGCGCACAGTTGGCTCTGACCATTCAGGACGTCCAGACGCGTTCGGGGTTGTTTATCATGATGGTCATGCTCGGCATCACCATGGCCTCGAACCTTGCCTGGGCCTTCGGCGTGGGAATCTGCATGACCTATATAATTGAAAAGGGGAAGATCAGCATTTAGCATGGTGCTGTCTCGTCGAGAACGAGAACGACCTTGTCTTTATTTTTATGGACAGGTAAAATAGTACTCTCACGTCAACAACACTGATCCGGAGGGAAACACATGGGCAAGCTGATCAAGGAAAAGGGCGCGAAAGGCCGGTTGCATATAGACACACCGCTGCTGGGAGAATCCCTGGTTGGCAAGGCCCTGCTCAGGACCACCGAGGCAACCGAGTATTTTCGGATGCAGCCGGATGTCAACGTACTCAAGATCGGCGGCCAGTCCATTATGGACCGCGGCGCAAAGGCGCTGTTCCCCATTCTGGATGAGCTGGTCAAGGCCAAGGAAAAGCACAAGATCCTGCTCATGTGCGGCGGCGGAACCCGTGCCCGCCATGTCTATACTATCGGTATTGACCTGGGCATGCCTACCGGCGTCCTGTCCAAACTCGGCGACAAGGTGTCCGCCCAGAATGCGGAGATGCTGTCCGTCCTGCTGGCCAAGCACGGCGGGGCCATGATCGGCCACGGCGCGCATCTGGAGCAACTGCACATGTACTGCCAGCTTGGCTATATACCCATTACCACGGGCATCCCGCCCTACGGGTTCTTCGAGCATCCGGCCGAGATCGGTTCCATCCCGCCCCACCGCACCGACTCCGGCGCCTTTCTGCTGGCCGAGAACATCGGCGCCAGGTCGCTCATCTATCTGAAGGACGAGAAGGGCATGTATGAGAATGACCCCAAAAAGGCCAAGAACGTAAAGGATCTGAAGTATTTTGATAAGATTCATGTGGAAGAACTGATCGAGATGGACCTGGAAGACCTGATCGTGGAGCGCCCGGTCCTGACCTTCCTCAAGAACGCCAAGACGCTGAAGTCCTTCCAGATCATCGACGTTCTCCGGCATCCCGAACATTTGATCCCCGCTCTTGACGGGGAGCATGTGGGCACGATCATTTACAAGGATTGAGTCCGGGCATCAGACGCAAAAAAGACCGGGAGCTATATGCTTCCGGTCTTTTTCTCTAGAGCTATTTTTTTTTGCCCTCGGCCCCTTCGCCGTCCCGAGCCAGGTAGATAACCTCGGCTCCGGTAATCTCGGCGATCTCCTTGAGTTCGCATTTGCGGATGCGTTTGGCATAGAGCTTGAGATCCCCGCCCTGGACGCCCACGACCTTGAATCTCGGTTTCTTGGTTCCCTCATCGGCCCTCTGACGCTCACGTACGAATATTTTCATAACTGCCTCCTTGGTGTTGTGCCTTCGTGGATTGTTGTCTATACTGTTTATATATCCTCTAAGCACATATAGTCAAGAAGGACTTTGCACAAATGTCGAAAAAAGTGGGCGGCGGAAAGCCGCAAAGATACGTTCAGTCCTCTTTGCTCATGGCCTTGAGCAAAGGGCCTTCCTATGGATACCAACTTATCCAGTCCATCGGCGAGTTTGGGTTTCTGCGCGGCGATGCGCCACCCGGTATGATTTATCGGCATCTTCGTCAGATGGACGAGGAGGGATTGGTTACTTCAAATTGGGATGCAGAGGGCGACGGTCCGGCCAAGCGGGTCTACTCGGTCACACCTGAAGGGCTTGAGGTTCTGGAGGCCTGGATTCTGCACATGGAGAAACAGCGGGATCGGTTGGACGCCTTTATCGAGCGGTATCGGCAGTCATAGCTCTTTTTCTGACAGGGAGATCAGGCGAGAACCCGGCGGTAGAGGGCGCGTTCATAGCACCACGTCACTGCGGTTGCCGTCCCGTGGGCCAGGCCAAGGGTGCGCAGTCTGCAGTAGACGTGCAGCGGATTGAGTTTGTGTTGTAAGCGCGAGCGTATTCCGGTCATGTCTTCTTATCGGATCGATCCGAGTCTCATATTAGGGGTGGGTGGCCGCTAATCGGTGTTTTTGATGAAAAACAGGGCGATGATCAGGATGGTTGCAGCACTCAATAGGCCGCTCCAGAAAACGGCGTTCATGCCGAACATGGCATAGACGCCCCCCATGAATACGGGGGCCAGGGTCTGGGCCAGTCTCAGGATCAGCCCGTTGACGGCCATGAATGCGCCGCGTTGTTCCATGGGGGCGATACTGGCCAGCATGGTCATGACGATGGGGATGTTCAATCCCTGGGCCAGGCCGAAGCACATGACCGCCGGGATGGTCAGCAGCAGGCTGGGGGCAAGGGGGATGAAGAGCATGGTCAGGGCGTAGAACACTGCGGCCGTGCCCAGAAGGGTGCGCTGGCCAAACCGGGTGGTGAGTTGCCCCAGTTGGAATGCGGCGATACCGGCGAAGCCGGATGACACCAGAAAGACCATGCCTATGGCAGGGGCCGAAGCCTGGAACCGGACGCTGAGCAGCAGCGGCAGGTAGGTGACGACGGGGCCGTAGAGGATGATGAAGGTGAGCAGCGTGGTGGCAAAAAGGCTCAGTGCCTGTCGTGTCTTCATCATTTGGAAGGCGTCGTTGAAATAGTCCTTGAGGCTGCCGTTTTTTTGCGGCTCCGGTGTCTTCATGAACAGGGATATGGCCAGTCCCATCGGGATGGCAAGCAGGGGGAGCAGGAACGGGTAGTTCCAGCCCAGCAGGGCCAGAAGACCGCCCAGCGCCGGGAATCCCGCCGTGCCCATGGCAAGCACGCTGGCATTGTAGCCCATGGCCTGTCCGCGTTCCCTGCCCTGATAGAGGTCTCCGATCATGGTCCCGTAGAGAACGCCCAGGGGGCCGGCTCCGATGCCCTGGAGAAAACGCAGGACGAGCAACTGTTCTATGGTCTGGGCAAAGAAGCAGGCAAAACCGAATCCGCCGAAAATGAAAAGGGACGGGACCAGAATGACCTTGCGTCCCACACGGTCGGCCAGAATGCCCACCAGGGGAGACACGAGCACGCCCGGCAGGGTGAATGCGGAGATGACCAGCCCGATCTGAACCGGGCTGATGTTGAGGCCGACAATGATGTCGGGCAGCGCGGGGATGATGGACGAGACCCCGATTATGGCCATCAGCGTGACGCCGAAGACGAACTGGAGATTCCTGTCGAGATAGAGCCTTCGCATCAAATGGCCGCATCCAGGAGCATGTTGTCGCGGTGGACAGCCTCGTCATGGGGAAGCGGGCCGAGAATGGCGGCCAGCTCGTCCGTGCGTTTTCCCTTGATGCGGGTCAGTTCGTCCGCCGAAAAATTGGACAGTCCCACGCCGAGTTGATCGCCTTCCAGGGTCTTGATGAAGATCAGGGCGCCGCGCTCAAAACATCCGTCCACGTCGGCGACGCCGATGGGAAGGAGCGACTTGCCCTTGGCGAGCAGGGCGTTTGCCGCCCCCTTGTCCACCAGGATGGCACCGGACGGGTTGTCGTGGTAGGCGAGCCAGAATTTCTTGCTGGAGACGGTCCTGTCCTCGGGCAGGATCAAGGTGCCGCCTTCACCGCCCTTGAGGACGTTCAGGATGTCGAATTCACCCCTGCCGGACACGATCAGGGTGGGGACGCCGAGTTGGGCCGCACGTCGGGCCGCACGCAGCTTGGAATACATGCCGCCCGTGCCCACGTTGGTCTTGCCGTCGCACATGGCCTCTATGTCCAGCGCGCTGATATTGTCGATGGTGGGGATGGGTTTGGCCTCCGGATGAGCATCCGGGTTCTGGTCATATACGCCGTTTGCGGACGTGAGATTGATGAACAGGTCCGCTCCGATCAGGCCGAGGCACATGGCCCCGAGGGTGTCGTTGTCGCCGAATTCAAGCTCTTTGGTGGATACGGGATCGTTTTCGTTGACGATGGGGATGACACCCCATTCCAGCAGCCGTTCCATGGTGTTGCGAGCGTTCAGGAATCGTTCCCGGTTCTTCAACCCGCTCCGGGTGAGCAGCATTTGGGCCGTGATCTTGCCGTGCCGTGCAAAGGCCTCGTCATAGTCGTGCATGAGCCGTCCCTGGCCGATGGCCGAGGCGGCCTGCCTCGATGCCATGTCCCTGTTGTTCTTGCTCTTCGTGCTGGTGCGTTCGAATATGCGTTGCCGTCCTGCGGCCACTGCTCCCGACGAGACCAGGACCACGTCCAGCCTCAGGTTGACAAGGGCGGCGAGTTGGTCGGCGAGTCGGTTGATGGCGTCGCAGTTCAGTCCGTCCCCGGTGGTCACCACGGCCGAGCCGACTTTGACCACCACACGGCGGACATCATTGAGCAGGGTGTCTCTTGTTATGCGCGAGTTCGTCATGGGGCGCACGGTACTCCAACTGCCTTTCAGTCGCAAGGCTGGTCTTTGAACGAATTTCGGGATGTTGTCTGTCGGGTATTGTGATTAAAGAGTAAAATTCACGTTATGTTAAGCTGGTCTAAAGTTGCATGAACATGTGTCGATATAACGTTCATATCGAATTGGTGGACAAAACGCATGTCCACACCGTCCTCATGGAGTAACAATGGTCCAACCCCTTGACGCCGCTTCGTTTTATACTCTGACCGATACCGAATCCGCCAAGGCCGTTCGCCGGGAATCCGAGACTGCGGCCGTTTCTGCGCCGCAGTCTGATGTCGTTACCATCAGCGAGGAGGCCATCCAGCGTTTCAAGGCTGAAGTGGCCAATTCCGTCATGCTCCGCGCAAGTGAGCAGGCCGCGGAGCAGAAGGAGTCGCCCTGGAAACTGCCTTCAGGTAAGAACCATGCCGAACATTCCCTGAAGAACGGGCACACCGAGGTCATCGATATCGACGGTGATCGTCTTGAAATCCGGGAGTATGACGGAGACCGTCTGGTTAAATCCGTGGAAGGGACCATGATTGATGGCCGTGCCACCATGGACACCACCTTTTATGATGAGAGCGGTCAGGTCAGTCAGACCATTCATGCCGAGTTGAATGAACTGACCGGCAAGAACAAATGGACCGGTGCCAGGATGACCCGGTCGGTGGAGTGGTTCAAGGACGGAAAGTCAACGCGGACGTTGAATGACGAAATGTTTCTCCAATCAAGGAGCTATGACGGGCAGTCAGCGGGCCTTTCCGTGAACACCTTGAACAAGATGACCGATGTCAGGGCCGACAATTCCGAAGACCTGGTCAAGTACCTGACCAGCGAGGATCACATTGTCGATTACCATGCAACCATCCAGGAATTTCACGAGAACGGCCGACTGTCCAAGAACATGGTTATTGAGCAGTCCGGCAAGTACGCGCAGGCATCCAACCGGCATATGGTGAAGGTGGGCGGCATGGAGCCTCTCAGCACCAAAGAGCTGAGCCATGTGAGCAAGTTGATCATAAATACCTCGGACTACGACGAAGACGGCGAACTGCTGCGCGAGGCCTCGGTTTCGGATGTGCAAAAGGACGGCGTCGGTCAAGACAACGGGACTCAACTCCAGACAGCAGACGTTTCCTGGTACAAAGGCGGCGAGCTGGTCAAGCGGAGCCACGGCTCATTTAAGGTAGATGAGAGCGCCAGTTGCGGGTTGATGCACAGGCCGGGCATTCTGGACCTGCTCGGCATGAAGCCCGAGGAATACCTTACCTCCGAACCGCAGGAAGCCGTGGAGCTGCTCGGCCGCAAGGCTCTGGACAGTTCGGCGGAAGCCTCGTTTTTCATTGACGGTCTGGCAGAGGGCATTGCCAAGGGCGAATACGGCACAGCTACCGCCACCAGTAAATACGGTCACAAGGATCGGCCCTACTCTGCGGACTGGACCACAGAACTCTATGAAGAGGGCGAGCTGGTCATGCGCAAGAAGGACAGCGAACGTGCCGTGGACGCGCCCGACAGGGGCATCGACGATCGTTTGTCCTTCAGAACCGGAGGGGGGTTGAGCGATGGTGATCGTCCCGTGGTTCTTGAGCAGACCGATCATACTGTGGAGCTGTTGCAGGACGGGGAGACCACTGCAATGGAATCCCTGGAAGCCAAGGAAATACTCCAGCCCAGTGAGGCCGGACCTGATACCCTGATGACCCTGGCCGACTACGACCGACTGAGCGCTGACGGCAGGGACGGTTTGAATGTTTTCTATCAGGGCGGTCTGGACGAGGCCGACCCCGACGCCCATGCCGCTGCCCGTTCCATGGGTGAAGAGTTCGATCTGACCATGGATTCGGTTTACGAAATGTACAAGTCCGTGCGCGGTGGCCTGGAGGCCGGACTTATGGACAGTGTCGTCCGCTATGCGCCTGTTGGGTAGTCTCTGCTTTCAGCGAGGTGTTCCAGAAAGGCCTTGACGGGCGGTGAATGAGGCCCTTGCCGGACGATTGTCTGGAATTCCAGCAGCGGCGTGTTCCCTGTAAAGGGGATGAAGGCAACATCCCTTCGGCCTGTTTCGGCTGTGGATCGCGGCACGGGCGAGATGCCCAGTCCAGCCGCCACCAGGGCCACGGTGGCGTGTTTGGTGATCACTTCCTGGGCCACGTGCATGTGTGCCCCGGCCCCGGCCAGGAGGGCTGCCCAGGCATCGAACAGCATGGGGTTGAGCTGCCGGGGGAACATGATCAGCGGTTCATTGTCCAGCATGTGCGGCTCTATGAGCGGCTTCCCGGCCAGAGAATGGGTTGCAGGCACGGCCAGCACGTATTCTTCCCGGTGGTAGGGCAGGCACTCCAGTTCGACAGGGGGCACCTCCATGCGCCGAACCACTCCCATATCCAGACCCTGTTCCCTGACCAAGTTGACTAACTCCGGCGTGGATTTTTCGTGCAGGTCCAGAGCGATGCCGGGCTGCGTCCGGCTGAATTTCTTGAGGTCATGGCCCAACGGACCGTCTATGGCCGGGCCGATGAACCCGATGCGCAGCCTGCCGATGCGTCCCAGGCCGGTGTCCACGGCCTGCCGGCGCGCAGTTTCTATGGACCCCAAGATAAGGCGGACGTCATTGAGCAGGCACTGACCGGCCTCGGTCAGGCGGACAGAACGTCGGTCGCGGATGAACAACTTGACTCCGAGATCCTCTTCCAGGGCCGATATCTGTTGGGACAGTGGCGGTTGGGACATGTGCAGCCGTTCGGCCGCCTTGCGGAAATGCAGGGTCTCGGCAACAGCCAGAAAATAGTGCATCTGTCGGGTGTTCATTGCTGATACTTAAATCATATCACAGGGCATGAAAAGCAATATTGGACGTCTCAAGATTCCATGACCACAGTGGTGAAAAAGGAGGTTGTCATGGACAACGAACGGTTTGAACGCGGAATGGAGATGTTGCGCCGGGTGGATGGCGAACTGGGCGATCAGGTGGTGGCTTCCCTGGAAGAGGTGGCCCCGGACCTGGGCAGGCTCATGGTGGAATATGCCTTCGGGGACATCTATTCCAGGCCGCAACTCGGTCTCAAGGAGAGGGAGTTGGTGACCATCTCGGCCCTGGCGGCCAAGGGAGCATGCGCTCCCCAACTCAAGGTGCATATCAACGGCGCGCTCAATGTGGGCTGGACCCGGGAGGAAATCGTCGAGTGCTTCATCCAGTTGACGGTCTATGCCGGGTTCCCGGCGGCCCTGAATGCCCTGTTCACGGCCAAGGAAGTCTTTGCGGAGCGGGACAAGGCCGAGATGTGACGGACCGGGGTTATTCCCCGGCCATTGCGGCGCGCTGCTTCCACATTTCGTCAAGCAGCGCGTCCACTCCGTCTCCGTGAAGTGCGGAGATGAAGAAGACCTTTTCCCCGGTTGCCTCGATCTTGGCCTTGATGTCGGCCAGGTCCTCTTCAGACAGGGTGTCGATCTTGTTGATGACCTTGATTTGGGGCTTTTCGGCGATCTCGGCGTTGTACTCGCGCAGCTCCTGATTGAGCATGTCGTAGCCGTCGATGGGGTTTTCGCGGTTCACGTCCTCGGCAGCCAGGATGTGCACCAGAAAGCGGGTGCGTTCCACGTGCTTGAGAAAGGTGATGCCCAGGCCGCGTCCTTCGGATGCCCCTTCGATGAGTCCGGGAATGTCGGCGATGACCATGCGCTCGAAGTCGTCGTTCTCGATGACCCCGAGGTTGGGGACAAGGGTGGTGAACGGGTAGGCCGCGATTTTGGGACGGGCAGCGGAAATCTGGGCGATAAAGGTGGACTTGCCCGCAGAGGGCAGGCCGAGCAGTCCCACGTCGGCCAGGATTTTCAGCTCCAGGCGGATCTGCTTTTCCTCGCCCGGCAGGCCGGGTTCGGCATAGCGCGGGGTGCGGTTGGTGGAGGACTTGAAGTGCAGGTTGCCGCGTCCGCCGCGTCCGCCCTTGCAGATGACGATCTCGGTGCCGTCTTCCACCAGGTCGGCGATGAGTTCTTCACGGACGTTGCCGTCCTCGTCCTCGATGAGTTCATAGACGAGGGTGCCCACGGGCAGGTCGACGATCATGTCGTCAGCGGCCTTGCCGTAGCGGTCTCGGCCCATGCCCTGCTCGCCGTTCCTGGCACCGTAGTGCCGCTTCAAACGAAAGTCGTAGAGCGTCATCAGGCGTTCGGAACCCCGGAAAATGAGGTCGCCGCCCTTGCCGCCGTCGCCGCCGTCAGGGCCGCCCTTGGGTACGTTGGCTTCACGCCGCAGGCTGGCGCAGCCGTTGCCGCCCTTGCCGGATGCCACCTTGATGGTCGCTTCATCTACGAATTTCATAACGATTCCTTATTACACAGGTTGGCATATGAGCGCCAGATGCCGGGAGAAAAAACACGGAATCGAGGCGTACCTCGTACACCTGACTGATTCTGGTCTTGTCCTGGGGCGGCACCGGCGGCCATTCGCAAACCCGAACGCAAAAAACGGGCAGGGAGCATTAGTACTCCCTGCCCGGTTCAAATGCTGTTTAACGAGAACTAGGCCTCGGCGGGCGTTACACACACGCGGGTCTTGACGACCTTTTTGCGGGTGTACTTCTCGAATTTGACGAAGCCGTCGATCAGGGCGAACAAGGTGAAATCCTTGCCCATGCCGACGCCGTCGCCAGGGTGAAATTTGGTGCCGAGCTGACGAACGAGAATGTTGCCAGCCAGAACTTCCTGACCACCGAAACGCTTCACGCCACGCCGTTGACCGGCGCTGTCGCGACCGTTTCTGGAACTACCACCAGCTTTCTTATGAGCCATGTTATCCTCCCTTCCAGGCCGCTAGGCCTTGATGGACTTGACTTTCAGTTGGGTGTAATCCTGGCGGTGACCCTGGGTCTTGCGAGCGTCCTTTTTGGACAGCTTGTGAAAGACCACGATTTTTTCGCCGCGGGTGTGGCCCAGAACTTCGCACTCGACCGCTGCACCTTCGATGTAAGGTGCGCCGATCTTGGTGTCGCCGTCCTTGTCAACCAGGAGAACGGAATCGATGCTCAGCGCATTGCCGGCATCTGCCTTGATCAAATCTACATTAAGTTCAAGACCTTCTTCAACGCGGTATTGTTTCCCGCCGGTCTCGATGATAGCAAACATATATAAAACCTCCAATTCGTAAGAGGAGGCAACCTAGCCGCAACCATTGGTAGAAGTCAAGTCCTGATCCACCTTTTTTCAAGTTTTTTTACTGATTCGTGCTGAAGCGGGCAATTCATATATTTATGTGGCTCATGTCGGCTCCTGCAGGGCGCGAGCCAGGACCAATACGTCCACGCCGCCGGCTCCGGCTCGCATCAGCGTGCGTGCGCATTCCCGCAGGGTGGCTCCGGTGGTGTAGACGTCGTCAACAAGCAGCACGCGCTTGTCTTTGACCTGTTCAGGGGCCGCGTAAAAGGCGTCCTTGATGTTGACCTGACGCTCCTTGAGCCCGAGGCGCGTCTGGGGCGGCGTGTGCCGCGTGCGCGTCAGTCCGTTTCCCAGGACCGGCTTGCCGATGTTCCGCGAAAGGCTGCGGGATACCTCCAGGCTTTGGTTGAACCCCCGCCACAACAGCCGCCGATGGTGCAGCGGCACCGGGATAATGACGTCGGGAACTCGGGCCTGCCTCTTGTGGAAGGTTTGGGCAGCCATGGCCGCCAGCAGGCGGGTGTGGCCGAAACGGTTGCCGAATTTGTAGGAGATGATCAGCTCGCGCATGAGCCCGGCATACTGTCCGTGGAAATGCATGGCGTCCCATGGCGGCGGGTTCAGACGGCAATCCGGGCACTGGGAGGGCGGGGCGTCCTCCTGTCCGTGCATGAGGCCGCAGGTGGGGCAGAAACCGCCGGTGCGGAGCGGAAGCCGTTCAGCACACAGGGTGCAGAGGAGCTGACCCTGATCGGCCAGGACCATGCCGCAGACAGGGCAGCGCACAGCGGTCAGGCCGAGCCTGCGGGCAAGGGACAGGGCCGTTCGAAGCATGGTTGTCAGTCCGCCGAGTTCCAGACCTTGCGGCCGAGTTCGATGATCTGATTCTCATGGTCGGTGCGCTGGCCGAGGTCCTTCCTGCTGTCCACGCCCCGGAAGGTCAGGGGAGCGGCCAGATCCATGTTGAAGTTCTGGACAAAGTACTTGAGGGTCAGGCGGGCTCCGTCAAAGAGCTTTTCGCCGGAGGGCTGTCCTGCCACAAGCACGGCATGGGCCGTGCGGGCGGGCATGTCCGCCACCCATGGCTCGTTGTCCAGGCGGGCCTGCCAGAACTGCTGGCCGCGATCTATCCATGTCTTGAACCGGGAGGGCAGGTGATAGAAGTATATCGGTGACGCGAAGAGCACGGCTCTGGCGGTGAAGAAGTGCCCGAACAGTTCCCAGGCCTGATCCTTTTGGCCAAGCACGCACCGCTCGACGCCCTCGCGTCCCGCCGTGTCGCAATATCCGCAGGCCAGACAGGGGAGTATGTCATGGTCGCGAATGTACAGGATTTCAGCCTTTCCCCCGGCATCCTGAACGCCCCTGGCAAGCAGTTCGGCCGCATGATCCGAGTTGCCGTGTCGGTGGCTGCAGGCGAATATGGCGGCGTATGTCATGCTGTCTCCTTTCCGTAGCGCGGTTTCCTGCGGGTGATGACGGCCAGCGCATGGTCGTCGAATTCCTCGAACTCAAAGACCCAGTCCGGGAAGATGTGTTCTTCGTGGCGTACCTGGGCGGCTGCCTTGAGGGAAACTTGGGCCTCGATGCGGTCTGCCTTGGCGAAACGGAGATACCAACCTACCTCCAGTCCCACGCCTCAGCACTTGTCGCGGATGTCGATGCGGACGGCTTCGCTCATCTAGAACCCTCCGAAGAACGGGTTGTGATTTTGTTCGTCGCCAACTGTGGTCTCGGGTCCGTGGCCGGACAGGAGCCGGGTTTCGGGCGGCAGGGTGAATATGTGCTTTTTGACCGACGCCTTGAGGGTGTCCAGGTCGCCGCCGGGAAAGTCCGTGCGACCAATGGAGCGGTAGAAGATCAGGTCGCCCACAAAGGCGGCACCCGCTTCCGGGAAGTAGAAGGTCAGGCTGCCTTCGGAGTGGCCGGGCGTATGGAATATCCGGCACTCGGCTCCGGCAAAGGTGATTTCGCCCGGCTCAAGGTGTTCCCATTGGTAAGGGGCGATGAGGGGCAGGCCCATGTCGCCGCCCTTGCCGAGCCATGTGTCCAGGAGGGAGGCGTCCTTCTTGTTGGCCAGGATCGGCGCGCCCGTGGCGTCGTGCAGGGCCTTGTTGCCCGCAGTGTGGTCGAAGTGCAGGTGGGTGTTCAGGATGTGGGTCAGGGTCAGGCCGCCCGCCTTGAGGTGGGCGAGAACTGCGGCCGGGTTCCCGCCCGGGTCCACGGCGATGGCCTTCTGACCGTTGGAGAGTACGTAGCAGTTGGTCTCCAACTGGCCCAGGGGAAAGGTCTCTATGTGCATTGAAAATCCTCCAGCATGAGTTCGGAAAGTGGCTTGCGGTCGGAGCTTCCTTTCTGGTCGGGGTGTCCGAGGGCGATGACGGCTTGGAGTTCATATTCTTCAGGGGCTTTTCCCAGCACGCCCAGGGTGGCGGCCTGGTCGTTGACGATCTGGCCGATCCAGACCGCGCCCAGACCGAGGGCGTGGATGGCCAGCAGCATATTCTGGATGCAGGCCCCGACCCCCTGGTGGTCCTTCATTTCATTGTACATGGCCGCCTTTTCCAGCAGCACGCAGATGCATGCGGAGGAGGCCCGGACAACGTGTGCATACTTGGTGCATCCGGCCAGCCCGGCATGGCGGGGATCGTCTCTGGTGACGACCATGAATCGCCAGGGTTGGTTGTTCAGTCCGCTGGGCGCCCATTGGCCGGCCGTAAGGATGGTGGTGATATCCTGCCTGGATACCGGCTCGTCCGTGAACTTGCGGATGGAGCGGCGGTCCAAGATGGCTTGCAGGACAGGGTTGTCGAATGTGCTCATGGTTGTGTTTTCCTCGCTGGTGAGTGTATTTGTGTAGCCTAGGAGAAGAAGACGGGCAAGTGGCTGTGACCGAAACCGGCCTGGCGACGTAGATAGTGTTGCAGATGAGTTGCGGCCCTGGCCGGGGCCGACGGGAAAGGAATGAAAGAGAAACGCGAAGCGGACATTGTACGGGAAGTGCTGCTGGGCAAGGTCCAGTCGTTCGGTGTGCTGGTGCAGGAGTACCAGCGTCCCGTGTATAATCTCATGCTGCGCATGGTGGGCGATGAACACACGGCAGCCGATCTCGCCCAGGAAGCCTTTACGCGGGCATATGAAAAGCTCGGAGCGTTCACTGTGGGAAAACGGTTTTTCCCTTGGCTTTATTCGGTTTCGCTGAACGTCGCTCGGGACTGGCTTCGCAAGAACGGGCGGGACAAGCTCCTGTTCGTCGAGGACGCGGCCGTCATGGTCCGGGTGCAGGACAGGCCGGATGACCAGGCGGCCATGCATGACCGGCTGGATGGCGAGAAGGCCTTTGCAGTGGTTCTCCGGCTTGATCCGAAATACCGGGAAGCACTGATGCTCAGGTACAAATATGATTTCAGCATGAAGGAAATCGCCAGCACTCTGGGAATCACCGTCAGCGGTGCAAAGATGCGCGTCAGTAGGGGATTGGACCTGGTCCGGCAGCAATTCGACGGGGGGGAGCAATGACTGAAGAACAAGTGAAAATCCGAATGGAAGATATCATCATACAGGGCATCAGGAATGCGCCCGAGGCCGATGCACCCCAAGGCTTTTCCCAACGGGTAATGGACGGTCTCCAGGCCAGGACTCCGTCCCTCTGGACCCGGGTGAAGCTGTGGCTGTTCAGGCCGCAGGTCCTCACCGTCAAACCGATGCAGGTTATACCTGCCGTGACGTTCGCCCTTGCCTTGCTGGCCCTGGCCGTCATCAAATGGGACACTCCGACCGGAGACACTGTTCCCCGATTGGCCACGGTCCGTTTCATTCTCCACGACACGAATCAGGAGGCCCGCAAGGTTTCCGTCATCGGGTCGTTCAACAACTGGCGTGCGGAGCGTTCGGTCATGTGGTACAATGGCGAAACCCAGGCCTGGATACTTGAGGCCCAGCTTCCGCCGGGCGATCATGAGTACCTGTTCCTGGTGAACGGGGAAAGGCTCGTTCCCGACCCCGAAGCTCCCATGACCCGCGACGACGGGTTCGGAAACCGGAATTCCATTATGTTTGTGAACGTGGAACATGAACACGCGTTGTAGTCTTTGCGGTCTGGCGACCCTGGTGCTGTGCATTGTTCTCGGAGTGCAGCTCGCCTGGTCCCAGGACCAATCCCTTGTCGATCTTGCCGATCGTGCCCGCAAGTGCGGGGTCTTTTCCGAGACCGTGGACCGGGTTCTGTCCTCGGTTTCCTCCGGCGTCCTGGCTGAATCCGATGCGCAGAGCCTGCTCTCGCCCCTTTTGGAGGCGTGTGAGACAGGACTGCCCACGGCTCCTTTCGAGGACAAGCTTGAAGAAGGGTTGTCCAAAAGCGTCGCGCCGCCGCTCGTGGTCCGCGCCCTGGAGCGCAAGCTGGAGGAATACACCTTTGCCCGGTCGCTGCTCGACGGCCGCCTTGTTGCGCCTGATCCGAGACCGCTCGTGGTTCTCGGGGAAGGCCTCTCCAAGGGGACTCCGCGAGAGGATGTCCAAGCCTATGTCGTTGATTTTTCCTCCCAACCTCCGGAACCCTTCCTGACCGGGGCAGAAATGACGTCTCTGCTCGGTCAGGTGGGGTTCGACTACGATCTGACCCGCTCCATGCTCCAGGCCGGATTCGATTCAAAGGGATTGACATATGAATGGCGTTTTTTCGTTCGCCTGGTCCTGGTTGCCCGGCAGCGGGGCCTGACCGACGAGGCCATTGCCGGGGGAGCTGTCCAAGTCCTTTCCGCAAACGGTTCCCTGAGCGATGTCTCCGCCCGTCTCGGTTTCACCAGCCGCAGCCTGACAGGACGGGCATCATCAAATTAACAATTCTTGATAAAGATGTGACCCGGGGTGTAGTGTGTCGGTATATTCAATTGGAAGGGGAGCAAGCCCCGGACCAACCCATGGGAGTCTTTGAGTGAAACATATCGTGGCGATGATATTGATCGCGTGCGTCCTGGGCGCAGCCGGTTGTGCCAAGGTCGTCGGGCCGTACTACCTCGAACAGGAACAGTACGAGGACGGGATCAGGGTTCTCGGAGAGCAGTTCCGCGAGAACCCCGGGGACGCTTCTTCGGCCTATTACGTAGGCAGGTTCTATCTGGCCATGGACCGGCCCAAGGATGGCCTTGCCTACCTGGAAAAGGCCGTGGCCCTGGAGCCGGAAAACGCGGATTACGTCTTCTGGACCGGGGTGGCCCATTGGGCGATGCTTGATTTCGAGCGGGAAAGGGCGGCCTATGAAAGGGCGATCAGCCTTGACCCGAAGCACATTTCAGCCCATCTCTACCTGGGACATGGAAACATGGACCGGGGAGCGTGGAAAGAGGCCCTGGCACACTATGACAGGGTCGTCGAACTGGACGCATACAACCCCGAAGCGCTTTTCAACAGGGCGCGCGCCCTGAAGGAGCTGGGGAGAAACAATGAGGAGATCGCGGCCTGGAAACGGTTCCTTGAGTACTATCCCGACGGGAGCATGGCCATGACGGCCACGGAGCAACTCAATCTGCAAGGGGACTTTTCCTACCGCAATCACATAATAGGTAAACGCAATGTCACGCTTAAGGGCATGGCGTTCAAATCCGGGACCGATGTCCTGAATGCCGACAGCAAGGCGTCGTTGCAGGTACTCAGCGCAATGATGCAGGTCAACGAGACCTTGACCGTGCACATAGTTTCCTTTGCTGCGGGCGATGCTGCCCTGGCCAGGGGACGCGCCGAGGCCGTACGTGACTATGTCCTGGCTGGTAATCCAGGCATTGGACCCAAAAGGCTGCCTCTGAGTTGGTTTGGAACCGCCGAAAAGGTTGAAGTGGAGGAGAGTGTTTTCTCCCTCGACGAATCGGTGACCTTCATTACCGATGTCCGGTAATAGCACTTGGAGAAATGATATGTGTACTATACTGAAAAAGTTAAGCCTATTGATGGTTATATTGCTTGTCGCACTGACCCTGGCCGCGCCTGCGGCCATGGCCCAGACGGATCCCGTGACCGACCCTGCAACCGGCGATGTGGTCGGGGACACGGGCGACCTCGCTGATCCTGCCGATGGCGAGGATGCCGGGGATACCGTTGAAGCCGAACCCGCCTTTGCCAATCCGGCTCAAGCCGCAAAGGCGGATGCACTGGCTGCGGCTGCTGCGGAAAATGCGGCGCAGGCCGTGGCTGACGCAGAGCAGGATGTGGCCGATGCACAGGCTGCCGTGGATGCGGCCAGTGATGCCCTGTCTGCCGCCCAGGCGGCAGAGGACGAGGAAGCCGAGGCCCAGGCAGCCGCCGATCTGGAAGCGGCCCAGTCCGCCTTGGAGGCGGCCCAGACCGCAGCAGACAGCGCACTCTCCGATGCAGCCTCAGTGAGCGCGGAGTCCATTGCGTCCATGCGTGACGAAGGCATGGGCTGGGGTGAGATCGCCCATGAACTGGGCGTGCATCCGAGCACTTTGGGCTTGGGGCACAAGCACCAGGTGCGGGCCGAAGTGTCCAGCAAGGGGTTGGGCAAGGAGATGGCCGCAGTATCCGCCCAGGCAGGTTTTGCCACTGGCCGCAACGTCAAGGAAGGCGTCTCCAAGACCCCCGGCGTTTCGGGGGGAAAGGGCTCCAAGGCCGTGGGGTTGGGACGTGCGTCTGCAAATTCCAAGAGCGGCGCCAAGGGTTCCGGCTCCTCCAAGGGTAATTCCGGCAACTCCAATGGCGGGGGCAAAGGCAAGGGCAATTCCGGCAACTCCAATGGCGGCGGCAAGGGCAATGGTGGCGGCAAGGGCAAGTAGCGGCCTGGCCGAACATGCAACCTTCAAGGGGCTTCGGGTTTTCCGGGGTCCCTTTTTTTGCGTCGGTTGCCGCTGCCCCTTTAAAAAAGGCCCAAACCCGGGTATCATCCGCGACATGGCCGAATCCCTGAACAACGATGCCCTGTCCGAGACCTATCTTCAGATCAGTCCGAACATCCTGGCGAGCTTCCCGAAGTTCCGACCGCCTGTGGATCTCTATTGTTTTGATCCACGAGTGGCCCAGACAAAGAAATATCACAAGGCCGGACAACGGCTGTCCACGGACGGTCAGGCCGAGGTGGCTGGATTTGCCGAGAACGGGCAGCTTTACTTGCTCCGCGATGATTACAGGGTCTATGCCGAGCATCTGAGCAAGCGGCTCGGCCTGCTCCTGGTGGAAGAGGGCTTCACTTCCCTCGAGGTGGCGGAAATTTTCTTTCTCGCGTTCAGGGACCGCATGGACGCGTTTTTCGCCCAGCCGCAGAAAAAGGCCTATGAGGCGCTGAAAAAGGATGTCTCGGTCCTGGCGGAGTACCTCTGGATCGACCCTGCCCGCGTGGAGTTCCTGACCCGGACCCTGGACCGCGAATACAGCCTGGCAGTGCATTCGACCAACACCATGCTCATCGGGCTGGCGCTTTATCTTCGGTTGACGGACGGCAAGGTGGAGAAAACCGCACTTGCCAGCCTGGCGCTCGGCCTGCTTCTGCACGACATGGGCATGGCCAAGGTGCCGAAATTCATCAAGGACAAGCAACAGCTTCTGGTCCGGCGTGACCGTGAATCCATCGAGCACCATATCGATGCGGGCCGGAACATACTCAAGCGGCTCAAGGAGGAGGACTCCGTGATCCGGGAATGCCTGACCCAACACCATGAACGGCTGGACGGCTCCGGCTATCCAGAGCGGCGGTTCTCCAAGGCGATTTCCATGGCCGGAAAGCTCTGCGCCGTGGCTGATTCCTATTCCGCCCTGATCGGGGACAGGCCGTACAGGAGCGCACACGACATGGCCGAAGCGGCCTTGGTACTGGTTAGGGATGCGAAGAAATATGAGCCTGCGCTGGCCCGGATGTTGGTCGAGGTGCTGGCGGGCGGCGTAGAGTCTACAGCCTGATGTAGCCCTGGGCCGCGGTCCGTTCGGGGTTCTCGACCAAGGCCATGGCCGTGAGCATGGGCTTGAAGCCGAAGCGGGCATAGAAGGGTTCCTTGCCCGGCACGGCCCACAGGACCACATTGTCGGTATCCAGCCTTTGGATCATGGCCTCCATCATTCGGGTTCCAAGTCCCTTGCCCTGATATTCCGGGAGCATGCACAGATCGTAGATGACCGACTGGACAATGCCGTCACTCAGGGCGCGGCTGATGCCGATCAGGGTTCCGTTGTCCCAGGCAAAGCAGACCAGAGAGCTGTTTTCAAAGGTCCGTCGCAGGCGGTCCGGCTCACGGGTGCCGAGCGGCGCCCTTTCGAATATTTCGGTGGCCTTGGTCCAGTCCACACCGGCGGTGTTGAAGGTCAGGTTGATGTCCGCAGTCATGCCTTCCTCCACCAGGAGCGCATGCGTACGATCTCCTTGTCGTCTGAAACCCGCGTCAGGGAGTGCAGCATGGTGTCCATGTCCGCGTCCGGCTCGGAAAGGGCACAGGCAGCCCGCAATTTGTCACCGGCAAAAGCCTCGGCCCGGAACTGGATGTCCAGCCCCCTGCATCGGTGATCATCTGCCCATTCCGGCGGCACTGCCTCGAAGCACAGTTCAACATGCTTCACGTTGTTGACGTGGCCGTTGATGTCGATGTCGGCCCGGCGGGCAGTCAGGTCGGCGGTGTAGTCGCCCTGCTTGAGCCGGGTCACGGATTTGGTCGGGAAAACAATGGCGTGCTCCCGGTCCGGGATAAAGCGGCGGTTCAGTACCTGGTCCGGCTTGTCAGGGCGATGGGTCTGTTTATTCATGGTCACCCAGGAAGTGGTGGCCTGCCCGATGAGGCCGTCAGCGTCATGGATCAGAAAATCGCGCAGGGCCACCAGTCGTTCGTTGCCGGACGGCCAGGTTCGGATCGAGGTCCGTTCTCCGAATCTCGGCAGCCGGTTCACCATGATGTGGAGCCGGGCCAGAATCCAGAAATGGCCGCTTTCCTCAAGATCGTGGAAGCCGAAGCCCAGGGAGTCGGCGTGGCGCGAGGCGATATCCTGCAACTGGTTGCAGAGGGAGGCGATGGATACGTGGCCGTCCATGCGCGGCTCGTAGGAGCGGATATTGTAGCCGTGTTCCAGAGTGAGTTCCAGATTGGTTGTCATAGCAACTATTTTGTAGAGGAGTTTCGGGGCGGTGTAAAGAGGAGAAGGAGGCGGCTCCGGGCCGGATCAGGCGAGGAAGTTTTTCACCCCGACAAACACGATCTGTGCGGCCATGGCCGACAGGACCAGTCCGGTGATCTTGGTCATCACGTTGAGGCCCATCTTCCCTATGACCCGTTTGGCGGTAGGGGCGATGAACAGGAGCAGTCCGACGGACAGGCAGGCACAGACCAGGGCGGCGGCTCCGGTGAGCTTTTGCGGTGTGGTGGACAACTCCGCGCCGAGGATGAGCAGGGTTCCGATGGAGGCCGGACCGACCGTGATGGGGATGGCCAAGGGTACCACGGCCACGTCCGCGTCGTCGTCCATTTCGGGGCGTTGTTTCTTCCCGGAGAGCAGGGACACGGCAGACAGGAAGAGCAGCGAACCCGCCCCCACCCGGAAGCCGTCCAGGGTGATGCCCAGTGTGGAGAAGATGGGATTGCCCGCAAAGTAGAGTACCAGGGCGATGACAAGCACTGCCGTGGTGGTGCGTATGGCCAGTCGGCGCTGTTCCGATTTTTCCATATCCTCGGTCAGGGTCAGGAACACGGACAGCACGAAAAACGGCGTGAGCAGAAAGAAGAGCTTCATATAAAGCGAAATGAAAAGAGTGGTCACAGCAAACCCCGCGCGAAGCGCGCACTAAAAAGTTTGGGAAAAGAAGGGGATGGGGGTCCGTGGGAAGGGGAGGAAAAACCCTTTGAAAAGGGTTTTTCCTCCCCTTCCCACGGCCGCCGGAGGCGTACCCGCTCCCCCCTATTTACATAATTTTTCTGCCAGGGCTGCACCCTGTTCGCCGCCGCCGGCCATACGCGAGAGTTCCGCCATTATTTCATCCCCTTCCAGTCGATCGCAACGGGTATAGGTCACGTTGTCGATCACTTCCTTGACGATGAGGAAGTGGCGGTCCGCCTTGCGGGCCAGTTGCGGCCAGTGGGTGATGAGCAGCATCTGCTGGCGGTCGGCCAGGGTGCGCAGCTTGTTGCCCACGGAGTTCAGGGTCAGGCCGCCGATGCCCGCGTCCACTTCATCGAAGATGAGGGAGGGGCGGGCGTCGTGATCCTGCTCGCTGTCGCCGCGCATGGTGACCAGGGCCAGCAGGAAGCGGGAGAGTTCGCCTCCCGAGGCGATTTTGTCAAGCGGTTGTGCAGCCTGTCCCGGGTTGGGCACCCACATGAGACGGCCGCGCATGTCGTCGCAGCCGGGATAGAGTTCGCGCGGATCGAATTCGAAGTGGACCTTGACGTGCTCGGAAAACCCGAGGTCGGAAAGTTCGTCCACGATGCGGGTGGAGAGTTCGCCTGCCGCCTTTTTCCGGGCGCGGTTGAGTCTGGCCAGGGTTTCCTTGAGGGCTGCCGCTGCTAGGCTTTCCTCGCGGTTCAGGTGCTTCATGTCCAGGGCGCAGGCGTCGAGAAAGGAAAGGTTGTCGTCGATCTCGGTCTTCATGCCCACGATCTCGTCCAGACCGCGCTTGAGTTTGCGTTTGAGTTTAGCCAATGCGAACAGCCGGGATTCGATGTCGTCCAGGGACATGGTTTCCTCTTCCTCGAAATAATCCGGTCCGCGCCGCAGCCGGGAGTCGATATCATGCAGCCGCATGCGGTGCTCTTCGATGGCCTCGCGGTCCTCTTCAAAGCCGGGGAAGAGCCGGGCGATGATCTCCATCTCGCGGGTGAGCAGGGTCATGGCGTCGAGCAGGCTGACTTCGCCGTGCAGGATGTCGAGGGCGTTCTGGAGGCATTCGCCTGCCTGCTCGCGGTCCTTGAGAATTTTCTTGCGTTCCTCCAACTCGTTCTCTTCGCCCGGTTGCGGGTCCACCGCCTCGATTTCCTTTTTCTGGTATTCGAGAAAATCGCGCTGTTTTTGCAGATCGTCGAATTTCTCGGCCAACCGCCGCTTGCGTTCCAGCACGTCATTGAGCACGGCGAGGCTCTCGTTGCGCTCCGTCAGGAACGAGGGGGTCGGGAGGAAGGAGTCGAGAATCTCTGACTGGAAGGCCGGGGACAGGAGCTTCTGCTGCCCGTGTTGTGAAGTGTGGATGATCAGCCGGGAGCCCATGTCCCTGATGGTGGGCTGGGATGAGAGGACGTCGTTGACGTATACCCGGCTGCGTCCGGTTTCGGCGGAAAGTTCGCGCCGGATCACGGTCTCGCCTTCGGGCAGCACGAAAAGGGCCTCCACGGTGGCCTTGTCGGTTCCCGGTCGGACCAGCTTCTTGTCCATGCGTTCGCCCATGAGAAAGTCCACGGCCCGCATGATGAAGGACTTGCCCGCACCGGTCTCGCCGGTCAGGGCGTTCAGGCCGGGAGAAAATTCCAGCTCAACGTCTTCGATGAGAGCGAGGTTTCGGATTCGCAGCAGTTCAAGCATGTGCCATACCAGCCTAGTAAGAAAGATTGGACCGATGCCGTTTCTTTTCATCCACAGCGTTTGGAAAATCTGGATACCGAGGATTGGTATACACCAGTGCGGACCAGTGGAAAAGAGGAACATGGCGGCTTGGGCGGAATGGTTCGGCCCGGTCTTTTATGCTGCATGTTCAGCGGAGGTGGACGACCGATTATAATGTACAGGCGCATGTTGCCCGTAGGAATCTATGACAAGATGGAAACATCTCTTCCCTGCGTGCTCAGGAAGGCGTGCGACGGCAGGGGCGACTGCCGGAAGATTTTCAGTCGAGGGGCTTCGTATCTATGATTTTTCGTATCTGCCATGGGAGGAACAGGGCGTGCCGTGAGGTTGTGTTTCGCTGATCGAAAAAGCTGTCCGCTTGCGGTGAAGGAGTATTCGATGCTTGAGCTTGAAAGGATACAAACACAACTCAAGGTGGTCTCCAGAGTCATTTCCTGCGAACTGGACCGTGTCAAGGACGCGCTGCATTATCTCGCGTGCCATTCCCTTGAATTGTTCAAGATAACCCCCCGCGATCCAGCGGCCATACGCGACTGGCTGACGAGTGCGGGGTTCGGAGTGGGGGAGGACGGTTTTTATCTGAGCCTTCACGACCTCAAGGCCTTCAGGGGCGGATCGCTGAGCAAGGAGGCGTTGAGTTATTCCTGGCCGCCCGACAGCAAAGGCGACTTGGACGCCGGATACCGTTTGTTCTGTCACAGAAGCATGGGGCCGATGCTCATGGCCCTGCGCCAACGGTTGCCGGGAACGGTCTGGATATATTATCAGGACATCGCCAACACAGCGCTGCAATATCCTTATATCGACCAGATTACGGCCATTACTCCTGATTTCAAATGGAGCGACTATCACACGTATGCCTCGGTCAATCCCGAGGTGAATCCGGAGCGGGAGGTGCGCTGGTCCCTGCCGCATATAGACTACGCTGGACAGGGGATGATCGTGGCCGCGTCGATCCCCGTGTATGTTCAGGACGACTTCGTCGGTTTGTGGAGTATCGATTTGCAGGTGGACAGTCTTGTGCGTCCGTCCGTCCTGGCCCCGACGCGGAGCTCGCAGCTGAACTGTGTCGTGCAGCTTGACGGCATGGTCATATCCTCCAGCCACGGGGTGCTCTCCCGGAAAATGTGCAAGGGGGAGGAATGTCAGGTTCCTTTCAAGGATCTGCACGAGGCTTTTGCTCACCTGGATTTGCAGGATATTCACGCGCAAGGGGCCGGATATGAAACCGTCAAGACAGATGAAGACGAATATCAGATATACTGGGTGAACCTGGAATGCATGGATTGGATCTGCATCACGGTGTTGAGCAAGGACGACCTTCTTGACGCCGTCAAAGAACAGTTTCAACAGGCTTTCGTCAATCTGGGCAAGGGCGAACTCGGTACGTCCATCGGAATAGAAAAGCTGCCTTTGGAAATGTTGGAGATCGGAAGGGCCTATAACGAGATGGTGGTCAAGTTGGACCAGGCCCGTGAACACCTGCTGCAGCAGAAAGCGGAGTTGGCCCGGGAAAAGGCCAATGCCGAGGCTGCCAATCATGCCAAGACCATGTTCCTTGCGAACATGAGCCATGAGCTGAGAACGCCTTTGAACGGCATCATGGGCATGCATTACCTTCTCCAAACCACACCATTGGATTCGGACCAGGAGGAATACCTCGGTATGGCGGCAGAGTCGGCTGCGCGTCTGACCGCTCTTGTCGGCGACATTCTCGATTTGTCCAGAATTGAGACCGGCAACATCAGTTTGACTGAGGAGCAGTTCGATCTGGTTGAATCCATGGTGTTTGTCGAGCGTCTGTTCAGGCCGTCTTGTCAACAGAAAGGGATTGGATTCGTAATGAATATACATGAAGCTATTCCGCACGATCTGGTGGGCGACTCCCTGCGGCTTCAGCAGATATTCAATAATCTGGTGGGGAATGCTGTCAAATTCACGGAATCCGGCAGTGTCAGGATCGAGGCGTACCCCCTTCCCAGTGACCGGCCTGGAATGAGCCGGATCCTGTTTTCCGTTTCCGATACCGGCATAGGCATTGATGAAAGCAGGATCGAATACCTCTTTGAGCCTTTCACGCAAGACGACGAGGGGTACCGACGTTCCCATCAGGGGGCGGGGCTTGGCTTGCCCATCGTGCGTCAGCTCGTGCATCTGATGGGCGGCGACATTTCTGCCGCCAGCCAGCCGGGCGTCGGCACCACCTTCCATTTCTGCATCTCTTTCAAGCGACACGGAGAAGCTGAGGCGGGACTTCCCGTTGCATCAAAAGAGGAAAGTCGTGCAGGCGGCTCCCGTGCGATTCTCCTGGTCGAGGATGATGCCGTGAACAGCATGGCGGTGAGTCGGTTCCTGTATAAGGCCGGGTATCGGGTTGACGTTGTGGAGAACGGTGCCGAGGCCCTGAAGGCCCTTCCTTCCAATGACTACGAACTGGTCCTGATGGATATTCAAATGCCGGTAATGGACGGAGTGGAGGCAACAAGGGCCATACGGGCCGGGGAGGCCGGGGATCGGAATGTCCGGATTCCCATTGTCGCCATGACTGCATATGCCATGGCAGGTGATGAGGAAATATTCCTGAAGGCCGGAGTCGATGGCTATTTGGCCAAGCCGGTGGAAGTCGACAGGTTGATGGAGATGGTCAGTGCCGTGATGCGGGCCTGAACGGGCGCTGCCGAGATGGCTCTGGACAAGGTCTTATCCAGGGATAAGGCGTTCGGCCGATCGGCGGACAGCCCTGCCAAGTCGCTTCAGCATATGGCATTGAATGGCTCAGAGGAGGCGGTGGTGTCCTTGAGTTGCCTGACGAGAAAGCAGGCGTTTTCGCCGGGACAATAGTCAATGGCCTCGAAGGTCTTTTCAATGACGAACCCCTTGGCCTTGTAGAAATCGAGGGCGTGGGTGTTTTTTTCGAAACAGTTCAGGGTCAGGGCGTGGAATCCGGCCTGGGTCGCCACGTGTGCGGCATGGTCGAGCAGGGCGCTGCCCACCCCCTTGCCCATGAAATCGGGATGGGTCCAGAGGTGGTCCACATAGTCTGCCTTGAGCAGCATGACGCCTGCCGGGGTGTTGTTCCACTCGGCAATGGTGAAGCGGACGGCGTCATTGCGGGCGATTTCTCCGGCACGATCGTTTCGCAACATCTTTTCAGTGAATTTTGCAGGCAGGAAATGCACATAGCTGACCAGCATGGATGCGTGAATGATGTCCCGGATAAGGGATTCGTCGTCGGCAGTGGCGGGGCGCAGGGATATCACTGCTTCAGTCTCGGATCGAGCAGGTCGCGCAGGGATTCGCCGAGCAGGTTGTAGCCGAGCACGGTGACCAGGATGGCCAACCCCGGAAATACGGAGAGCCACCATGCAATGCCGAGGACTTCCTTGCCTTCCATGAGGATGTTGCCCCAGGAGGCGTCGGGCGGCTGTACGCCCAGGCCGAGGAAGGAGAGCGAGGATTCGGTCAGGATGGCCCCGGCCACGCCCAGTGTGGCGGACACGAGCACCGGTCCCACAGCATTGGGCATGATGTGGCGGAAGATGATGCGGACCGAGCCTGCCCCGGCGGCGCGGGCGGCCATGACGAAATCGCGTTCGCGGAGGGTCAGGGTTTCGGCGCGGACCAGCCGGGATACACCCATCCAGCCGGTCAGGCCGATGACGATCATGATGTTGGTCAGGCTCGGCTCAAGAAATGTGATGACTGCCAGGATCAGGAAGAACGACGGAAAACAGAGCATGACATCCACGCCGCGCATGATGATTTCGTCCACCCACCTGCCGAAGTAGCCGGCAATCAGGCCCAGCACCAGACCGATGGAAGTGGCGATGCCCACGGCCACGAACCCGACCCACAGTGAAACCCTTCCGCCGAAGAGGATGCGCGAGAATACGTCGCGTCCAAGCGCGTCCGTGCCCATGAGATGGGTGGCTGACGGCGGCAGAAGCAGGGCGTCCACGTTGATCACATTGGGATCGAACGGGGCGATGAGCGGTGCAAAGACCGCGGCCAGGGACATGATTCCCACGATCAGGCCGCCTATGGCGAGCAGGGAGTGGCGTACCCACGGGGATCGGCGTTTCAGTGGTTTGTGTTTCACCGTTCCCTCCCCTGGCCTATGCGGATGCGCGGGTCGGCCAGGCCGTAGCCCACGTCCGCCAGCAGATTGCCGATGAGCGTCAGGACGGCGCCGAGCACGAGGCTGCCCATGATCAGCGGATAATCCCTGGACATGACCGCCTGATAAAAGAGCTGGCCCAGGCCGGGCAGGGCAAAGATGGATTCGATGATGACCGAGCCGCCGATAAGGGACGGAACCGAAAGGCCGAGGATGGTGATGACGGGCATGAGTGCATTGCGCAGGGCGTGCTTGAAGAGCACCACCCGGCTGGACAGCCCCTTGGCGCGGGCGGTCATGATGTAGTCCTGGCGAAGCACTTCGAGCATGCTGGAACGCATGAAGCGGGACATGCCAGCCCAGGAACCCGAGGTGTAAATGAAGACCGGAAGGATGAGATGCCGGGTCACATCCCATATTTTCCCGAGGGGCGACATGGAGTCGTAGCCCATGGATGTCAGGCCCGAGATGGGCAGGATGGGCCAACTGATGCCGAGCCAGAGCATGAGCAGCAAGGCCAGCCAGAAGCCGGGCATGGCAAAGCCGATGAATACGATGATGGTGGATATCTTGTCGAAGGTTCCGCCCCGCCACCAGGCCGCAGCCACACCGACGGGTATGGCGATGAGCAGCGTCAGGATCATGGAGGCCACGTTCATGCCGAAGGTCAGCGGCAGCCGTTCCTTGATCTTGTCCCAGACGGGCCGGTGATCGCCGGACATGGACTGGCCGAAGTCGAGCAGCACGAGCCGTTTGATCCAATTGGCGTATTGGATGTGCAGGGGCTGGTCCAGCCCATAGAGTTGTTCGAGCTGGAGCCGGGCCTCCATGCCCACATCCGGGTTGAGCGTGGTCTGGAGGTCTGTGGGCGACCCCGGCGCCAGATGAATGACCCAGAAGCTGATGACCGTGATGCCCAGAAACACCACGCCCACCCAAAGGAGCTTTATCAGAATTCGTTTCAGGACTTGGGCCATGCTTTCTCCGGATAATTCCAACCGTCCGTTTTCCTTACTGCAAGACCGGGCACGAATCAATGCGCATCTCCCAATCCTTTCGAATGATTTTTAGTTGACAATGCCCGCGCCCTTGGATAATTACCCTCCACCCAACGCCGTGGGGCTGTAGCTCAGTTGGGAGAGCGCTTGAATGGCATTCAAGAGGTCGTGGGTTCGATTCCCTCCAGCTCCACCAATGAATTTAAAGGCTTAGAAGGAAAACCTTCTAAGCCTTTTTTCGTGGAATATACAAAAAAATATACAAATGATATCGGGTGGGCGAACATTTGTTTGGGGATGGGCGAATGAGGTGTGATGTCCCCCTAATTCAAGAAGCGCTATTGAGACGAACTGATGGTTGTGGTATGCGAATAGCAATATTCTATTCAAATCATCGGAGGTTCTATGCGTAACATTCTGTTGACACTCGGTGTTTTGTTGGCATTCAGCACTACTGCATATTCTCAGAACCACATGGAGGGGCATTTGGCGGGCTCTGCGTTCAGTTACAATTCAAATGATCAGTATGTGCAGATAAGTGTAAAGGATTTGATGATTCCATCGATACAAAAGAAAACGACCATTGAAAAAATGTTCAACAATCGGCCTGATTATGTACTTTGTACGTTAAAGCTGTCTATGGGAGATCACAGCGTTCATGTGACTCCTTTTTCTCTTACGCGAACAAGTTCGAAAAATTATGATTACGAAACATTTGATCCAGGTACTAAGTATGTTCTTTTTAACAAATTGAAGTATCCTGTCAATGAACCGCTGGTCATAGATATTACGTTCAGAGCATGGGAAGGCGATAAGAATTCAGCATGGGCAAAAACGATCTTTGCCAAAGCACAAGAGCAAGCCAGGTTGTTAGATCCGGGAGTACTGAATTATATTGGAATAGGTTTAGACTTGATTAGTTCGGTAATTCCTCCGGAAAATTCATCGGATAAGATTCATGCCAACATTGGGTGGGTAGAAATCACCCATCAAGAATATAGAGTGACAACAAACTTTGAGGGAGAGCCCAAACAGCTTATGACAATTGAGATTAAGCCAGTAGAAGCCCACCTCGAAGACTTTAATTTTGATGCCGCGATGGAATTGGACTTTCTCAGCGATAGCACTGCTTGGATCAAGGCAATTCGAGAGGCCGCCACGGAGTCTATGGTAACAGATTCTCAACAAGCAATACGCCCAGTGCTTCTTGCCTTTTCAGATTATATTGATTCAAAGCCTTTTGCCAAGAAGGACAAAGCCCTCTTTGCTGCCGGGGCGTTGCATCAATGGGTTCCTGGTTCAGTAGAAGGATGCCTAGGGGACGGTTGCATTTCTGCTGGTTTATACCAAGAGATGTCTGTTGGAGAATTGTACTACCTGCGAGGAGGAAATAAGTGCTGGGATTTTGGCGGTGTCGATTGCTCGGGCAAAGCCTGCATAGAATTTAACGATTTTTTGCGGAAAAGTGGGACTGAAACTGGACGAGGTATTGCTCAAAAATACATCAATGATGAGTTTAGCTTATACCTCGATGGGAATTTGCTTGGGGATATACCTCGTTCAAAGTATCTGAAGGATTTTGCGATTAAAAATGTTCCGAATTTCAAAGTAACTCCGGATGGTGCACGGTTGAAATATATTCTTAAAGGAAATGCTGAAATTCGGTATAAAAAGGATGGTGACGATAGGTTTACCATTTACAATAATCATGACGTCGAAATAATTCAGTATTATGCTGACAAAATTCACTATATTGACAAGGTTGAATTGAAGACAAAAAAATGATTCTAACAGCCAATGAGTTTTATGTATGGTTAGGGGGACACCATACCTATTTCAGACCGGGTTTCTTGGGTCGCATATCAGTGCCAGTAATTGTCTGAAGCCGTTTAAAAAAGGTTCTTCCGGTTCGAGCGTACTTCGATTCATGGATGCCCATGATTCTGAGCTTGAAGAACTCGGTGTCCCAATAGTCGTAGGCCTGCCGTTTCAGCGTTTTGATCTTGTTGTTTGTTTCTTTGGTTGGTCCTGAATTAGGTGGACACCATACCAATTTATAACCCACCATATTATCCTAAAGAATTCATCTGAGTTGATCCTGAGTTCGATTGTGGCTATCTGAGTGAGGACTCTTTTACCTCTTAACGAGATGAGATCAGCAATGCCTTACATTGGATGTACTCAGAAGCTTTTGGCCGAGATCAAGCCTGCACAAATCCTAGAGTCCGCTGATAAACGTGGGCTACAAGGCTGGCATGGCAACATCTTCAGATTATTTCGCAGGAAATCCGTTCTTCTGGTCAATGATGAAACCCGGTTTGCCGTGTTCATGCCCGGATTGGTCAAGAAGGACTTCACGAACTTCGACAAGGTGTTCATAGAGCACTTCGAGATAGCTCTTCAGGGCATTGGGGCAACATCAGCGCAAATAGCTCAAGCCAAGTTGCTGCTTGGCCCGTTCTCTTATGGCAAGACCTATAGCCGCAGTGTGCTTGGAACGATGAACGACATGAAGTTTAACATGGAGTACATGCTGAAAAATCGTCTTTGTCATTTGCCGAGGGCGAGTGGTGAGATTCAATGGATTACGGGGTTACTCAACGAAACACCCTATAGCGGCAAAGACATTGATGGCTGTGTGTTTGCTGTGAGGGATATGCTACGGTTGATAGATGGAGCAGAGAAGTCGTGAAATAGGTTTCTGTCAGGCAAAAGAATGGTTGTTTCCACCTATTATTCTAAAGGCTTAAAAGGTTTTTTTCTAGGCCTTCTTTCGTGAAATATACAAAAATATACAAATGATAACGGGGGGATAATTTGTCCGTCGCCCGTAAGGGGCTTATTGTCCTTTCTCGTCAGAGTCCTTAGAGCTTGCTTGATCTGGGACGATTAGCCTAATTCCTGCAAGACTTGTATCCTTATCGATAGCTTGTTGAATTGTTTTTTGAATTTCCTGCTTTCCCGCTGCTTCAAGTACAGCTTCCGACATCCATTCTTTGAAACTATCCTTATGCCCATTTTCTAGAAATTTTGCTGCAATCGTAACAAGAATGCCAATAGTCATTCGCTGGGGTACTTGTATCTTCCCTTTCCAGTATTTCTTTTGTTGGTATTCGTTCCAGCAGCCAACACATTCGTCGACATGCCACGGCCATGGGGCGTTAAGTATCATTCTGACAACCATTGATTCTATACAACAATCATCGAAGGAATCGTCGTATTTTTTTAATATTTCTTTGTGGTTGTCGGATTTTCCGTCTTCGTTCACGATGTTGTTGTAAAGAAAGTAGGTTGTGAGCATGGCTTTCTGTGAATCGCAGTCAGATTTGTCCAACTTCTTTTCGTACTCATTTAATAGGGGACGTAAATCAGTAATTGGTTTAGATGATGAAAAAAGTGTTTCTAAATGTGAAAGAAAGCCTGTGAGTTTTTGGGCTATGGTATTGCAATTTATATTTTCTGTTTTCCAAATCCAATACTCTGGAGCCATTTCCATATGAACGATTCCCGGTAAGTCCTTTCTCCAGTTTATCTCTTCGTGTTCAATTTGTGGCCTGCTTTCAATCAAATTCAAAGCAACATGACGGAAAAGTCGTATTAATCCAGCTATGCTAAAATATGGTTCTTTTGAATACCTAAAGACATCTCCTTCGGACAGACGAGGATGTCGAAGCTGGTCTTGTATTGGTTTTAGCTCGTGAACAAATTTTGACCTCATTGTGTAAGCATTGCTCAACGCTCTTTTAAGTTCGTTTTTTCGAACGGCACCGTATCCTTGCGGGGCTTGTTCGATAAAATATGAATCGCTGACGTTGTCGAGAATAAATTCGATAAACCTTTTTCTAGCCTTTAGATTCGCATCCTTTAATAGCGCCTCTTGTATGTCCCCTGCCGTATCTTCGTTGACCATTGACAATATCTTATCAACTCGTTTTCGTGGGTTCTCAGGGTAGTCGGCCCATATCGGGACATAGTTGTCTGATCGTTGAGCTAAAGATTCAAGCGAGTAAATCATCTGTGAGTATGCTAGGTCGATGTTGCTATTTATAGCTTGGATTGCTGAGGAGTAATTTCTTATGGCATCCATGATCAAAAGGTAGTCTTCTCGCGGCAGACCTATTACCCGGTCGATGAATTCAATAAAGCCCTCGGCCTCATCGTTTGTGCCATTAATTTGCCTATCAAAAATTCGAGGAACAAAGTGGGACGGAACATTTTGATCTGAAGAATCGTCTTTGTGTTCTCGGCAATGCATCCAGACAGTAGCTTTGTCTTTGTGGAAGAAGCTTCTGAAATAGAGGTTGCAGAGGTACATGAATTGTTCAACGATTTCAGAATCCCCAGTCCGAACAAGTGTGCCTGCTTGAGGAGGAGAGTGTTTTTCGAGTTGGTTGATATAACTTACGACATATGACGAACTTGAACCGTAGGTTCCAACAGGTTCAAGGGTCGCAATACATGTTTCGATAGGTCCCACGCATGAGTAATTGGAAAACAAAATACCTTTCCCGTCATGCTTGTACCGATCATCGTTTGTATAGAACTTACCTGAAATAATTTGAAGCATTTCGCACCTCGTTCATGAGTATACGGGAAGTGTTGCCACTGGGCGCTTAAGGTTTTCACTTGCTTTGGCAGAAAAAATGGGGGCCAAACTATGGCCCCAATATGTGTTAGGATTTGTCTACGGTGTAGCCGGTTGTGTAGCTGGCGATAAAAGACTCCCTTGTGAACTTGAAATGAGTGAGTAACTCGGCCAGTCCTTGAGGGCTTCCCATGCAGGCATTGCTAGAGATTGAAGTCCCTAGAAGGGAGATGTTTGTCTTTAATCTTTCAAGGCAGTTCTCATCGATTATTCGAAAATCTGGAGTAGGAGCAGAATAATGATCGAAATGATTGCGGGGGTGGACCATGACAGGTGTTGCACTTTCATTTGCATACCTAGTTTTGAACCATGATATTGACCCTAGAAGCTGGTTGCAATTCTTCTTGGAGATGATGCCTGAGGTTGCTCCACTTTTGCACTCAATAACCAGATAATCTCCCTGTCCAATAGCCCACAAATTGTCGGGACCATCCCCTATTTCAAGTTCTGGTCTTTGTGAACCGAAGCCTAGTAGGTGACCTATTTCCTGCAAGGCATTTTCGAAGCGATTTGTTCTTTGAGGGTCCCATGCTAATTCTTCAAGAATGCTGTTTATGAAGATGATTAAGTCATTTGAATTCTCAAATTTACTCATATACTGAATCGCCGTAGCAGCTTGTCCTTGGGCTGGAGCCAGCAGTTTAGAGTACTGGACGCCGCTAAGGGGGGTAAGCACTTGCCGGTTTAATTTACGAGCAGTTAAAAGCGTTTCTTGTGCTTGAGCAGGTGATATCTTGTGCTGATAGCTTGCTAAAATCTGAAGCAAATAACCTCTAGTGATTGGCTCTGCTGCTTGGTTTGCCGCATCTTGTATATGCCCACAGGCGACATCATATCTTTGGTCTCTTGCAGCCTCAAATGCTTCACGGATTTTAACAACGTAGGGATTGATGTATGGGGTCTCTCTTTCGGGGGCATTCACTAGCGCGCTTCGGCTGGCATTGAGCCATTGGGAATCTTGACTAAGGCAATAGTTGAGGGTCGGGGCTATTTCGTTCAGTGGCTTTCCTCGAAGCTGTTCTGTGACCGCTTTCCCGAGGTCTATTTGTGCTAAGGTTGCTGGGGAGAATTTGTCTCTAGCTGCCTTAAGATGAATTCGCTGAGTAAGACGACCACCGAGTAATACTATACAGCAATAATCTTCACTTGAGCGAACTCCTCTTCCCATTCCCTGTTCAATTCTTTGAATCTGATTGAGAAGTTGGACTTCGGTACCATCCAGTAACGCCATCTCTAAACGTTCAGCTAGTGTGTAGACCTCTGGTAGTCCATCAATTACGAGCAATCTACATGCGTTCCCAGGAAGGTCCACACCATCGTATTTGTTGATGAAAACTGTAAGTCCTACAAGTCCCGCCCTCATGTTAGCTACGCCTGTGGCAATGTTGGTTTTGTCTAGAATTTGGTGTGACACATCTTGCCAAAATCCCGCTCTGGTATGCGATGGAACAATGACCGCAACGTTTTGAGTTTGTGCGATATTGGAGACAAGTTGCTTGACTTCTTCGTCTGTGATTTGAGGGTTGATTTCTTGTGGAGCTAAAATCATCCTGTCGCCAATGTCGCCTGCTCCTTTGGGGGTGATCGGTGATAGAATTGCTGAGGCGTCGGCTCCAAAGTGGGAGATAAGTATCCCATCATCGGCAAGAGTGGCGGTCATGTAGATACGGCGTTTGGCTCTTGAAAAGGCTGGGATTGCGTCGATAGGAATACATCTTGGGGTAATTTCAAGCTTTGTCCCCGAAAAAACGCATTGGCAAAGCTCAAGAACTTCGCTCAAGAGGGGCCACCTAAACATAATATCTTCGTCGTCTTTATGTGATACTATCGCCTTAACAACCTCAGGCTGATGTTCAATCCATGACCAAAACGGAACTGATGAGACTATGTGGCTAGCACCTTCAGCCAATTCGACTTCCTTGGCTAAAGATTGCTGTCTCAGTGATGTTTGGAAAATATTATACAGGTACTTGTACAGCTCGTGGTCAGCCTTGACCTCCATTGAAAACTGAGTGGCAACTGTAGAGAGACAGGCGTGAGCGTCATCAATAACCATGGCTCCAATTGGAATTTTGATGCCCTCGTGGGAAACACCAAATACGGATTTTCCGTTTATGATTTTGTATATATTGACGACTAAAATCGCTTGGCCTGAAAGGTACTTGGGGTCTCTGGGGTCTTTGACTGTCTGAATTCCAAGTGTGTTGGCCTCTGCTATTACTTGATCAAGGAGATAGTTGTCAGGTGTAACATAAGCTGCTGGCAGTATCCCCTCGTTAAGGGAGCTTTGGAGGGCAAGCAGGCCAACCAATGTTTTGCCTGCCCCGGTATTCATTTTTATTGTCGTGTCGGCTTGAGGCCTTTGGGCAAACCAAGCATCAAGGACTTCAGCTTGTTCGTCAGATGGCCTTCTGAAACGGGGATCTCTTTGGAGCGTTGTAAAAATTTTACGTGGTTCAAGAACATTTCCACTGGCGATGTCGTTCTGTAGTTTGCCAAAATCAAGAGACATTTCTATACCTCATTTTTTACGTCTATCTAGAAGGAGTGCTTCGATGAAGTCGTTCTCAATGAATGTGTCCACCATTTGGGCAACGGATTCATTGAGTTTGAGTCTTTCTATAGTGAATTCAAATCGGCTCTCTATGTCTTTGCGAATTTTAGGGGTTAGCTCAAATCTTCGTGGAGACTTGGCCTCCCACAGAGCCTTACTCAATGCTCCTGTATAGCTGTTTGATTGAAATTCTGTATCGTTATCGTACTCACCCCATTCCCAGCGCGCCCATTGCTTCATTCCTTCTATGAGAAATGATCGACAGTTTTGAGGCATCCATGTGCTCTGGTCTGACAACATCCAGATTAGATAGTCGATGGTGTCATAGTATTTTACATGTGGCCCCATTAAGTGTCCTTGCACAAAAAAGCATGCGATAGTTGCAGGTTCGTAAAAACCAAAATTGGGGTCCCGTAACGCGATAGATTCATCGCACCTAGGACTATTCCCATCTGTCGTTAATCCTGAGCCAAAACGTGGGTTTTCTTTTCGTCTTTTTTTATTTTGTTGCTTGGACCACGTAGGGCATTGTCAAATGCTTCCTCAAAAGGGCCGCTAAGGCCTTGTATTGTTGTTTGAGGGGCATATGTCGCGAGATAATGCAAATTCTCGGTACATTTGTCTTTAAGGCCAACTGATGAGTGAATGAAATCATATAACAGACCAGGATCAGTTATTTGGGTGATTCCCTCTGTATCTGCCCGCTCCATCCACTCTGTTTGTAGGACAGCCCAGGCTATTCGTTCGCCTTTTTCGACAGTGCTGTTTCCTCGTTCTGGCAATGGGAAGCTCCATCGCCCCCATCCCATAGCGTCTTGGAAAGTGCCTTCAACACCATTTGACCCTGTGTACTCAATAGCTTTGTGCCACCAGTCATCTGTTACTACCGGAGGATCATATCCCATTTCAATTAGGCGATCTCTTGCGACAACAAGAGACGACCCTTGTGGTTTTACGATCTTGAGGATTGAGTCAATGTTGGCTCGAAGACCTTCATCGGTTCGTAGAGCAAATTTGTCTGCAAGTGATGGAGAGTAGGCCAAAACTTCTTTAAAGGATATATCGAGCCAAAGTGGTATGAGTATAGATTCACGTGAAGAATTTTGCCTTTGAATAAGTCCATCCAGTTCCCACTCAGGCCACTCTTTGCCTATAAAATATTTGCTGATGACTACTATTCCAAATCGTGACTTAGATAGCCCTAAGTCAATTGATCTTCGCAGGCTATCGCCCGGCTTGAGTGAGAATTCATCATACCAAACGGCTACGTTCTCTTTTCGGAGTGCTTTCGCTAGTTCTCGAACGTAGGTGTCCTTGTCCTCTGAAGCGTGACTTATAAACACATCGTACAGCATGCTTTCTCGTGTGTGTTCTAACGTGTTATATTATGGACTTTTTTTCGTAATTATAGTGATAGCTATACCAGCTTTTGTGGTGAGCAGAAAGTCTTTGCTTAGTAGTAGGTGTTTTTTGGGGGAGCTTGCTCGTGTAGGCGCATGAAGCCCTAGAATGTTAACATGCCAATTCAGCAGAGAGTGTTTCAATTTCTTGGTCGATGGTTGTCTCTGTTGTTAAAGGGCGCTGTGCTCTTAATTTTGCAGCAATCGGGTTGGTTATTTCACTTTTTAAGGAGTCGCTAAGTGCTGCGTTTAAATCTTCAGCAAATTCGAACTCGTCTTCGTAAAGGGTGTGCATCTTGTCGTACTCTAAGTCCATCAAAGTACATCGGATTGGACAAGCCTTTGTGAGTTCAACGAATTTATTATCAAGTGAACTCATAAACGGGACACTGAACCCATCGGTTGGTACTGCCGAAGTAATCGTTTCCTGATGCCTCAAAAAGAATAAGTCCCAGCACATGCCTCTGAGGGCCTTTAATGACTTTGGAGTTAGACTGTTGATTGGGCTGAAGAAATTAAATTTTGTACGGTATTTGAAAAACTTCCAAGCAAAGTACAATTCAGTTTTTGCAAAACGTCCAATTTTATCAAGGCAGAACTTCGTAAGGGCGCACAAATTCTGATCTATAGATTTTTTGTTCATCAGATATAGCGAGTAGGCCTTGAGCATGATTAGATATACGCTTTTTTGTCTTACTATTGATTCCTGCACCCATGGTTGCCTAGCGAAATATGACATTGTTTCAGTTGCTAGTCTGCCTGCTTCACCATTGTCCAAGGAGGGAGTGACTAGCAACCCGTTGTCTGTTTCTTTGATCGTGGCATAATCAAATTGTTTTAATGCTCGAATCGTTTCAAAAGGGTGCGTGTTCTGTGTGTTCATTAACTCGGTCATGCGTTCGAGTATAAAAAAGGAGTAGTCAAAGCTGAGATTACGTCTTTTTACATATTCAAGCAGTTGATAAAATCTAGGGTCGCTGACTTTTCCGCCATTTTCCCAAATTCTAAATGCTGAGGCTATGTTTGAGTCGAAATAGATTGAGAGCAGTAGCAGGTATTCTACTTTGCCCTTTGTGACGGTGGTTTCATAAATATCATCATCATAAACCAATAACCCAGAACCACTGTAGTACTTATTTAAAGTAGGGCAGTCTTCTTCAATTTGGCTTAATGACGTAAAGCCAAGGTCAAGCTTAGTGTTGTTTGTTGAGTAAGCAAATCTGAATCCTCGGAATAAATGCGGAGCTGAGTCTATGAGCGACTTGAAGCTGTCTTTACAATTATGATGGCCGATGGCGTTTAATGCGGCATTAAATCTAATGGCTCTTTGCGCTTCTGATTCCATGAATGTCGCTCCTGATTTCCTAATCGAAAGTCCAAGTGGTTTTAGTCGGTCAGCCTCTTATTTTATCTGTAGAGGTCGTTCGATCATCAAAGGTATAGTCTTTGGTGTCAACACAATGAGTTAATCTGTGTTGATTCTGTGTTGAATTATGGCTATTTAGATCGGGAACCTTAAGCCTTAGTGACATCCGATGCCCGATTTAAACACCATGATCCATGAAGTCTGTGAGTATGAAGGTCTCTCAGAAGTGGGTCTAAGAAACTGGACCGCAGTTTAAGGTGGACGTAAAAAGCCCGATGGAGGTTGACGTCCAAAAAGAGAAGAAGATTTTTTGCAACAAGCCTTCGCCAAAATCTGAATTGCTTGACGGAGCTGGTGAAGTCATTGCTGATTTAATCATCTTAATGATATTTTTTTCGAATGTCGTGCATCATATGAGGTTAAAACATAAAGATAAGGCTGATAATTACTATGAAACATAATCCTCCTAAAGTTCATCACTATATCCCTCAGCATTTTCTGAAAGAGTGGACGTCGAGTCCCGGCAAGATTTACAGGTATCGACGTATAGGGCCTCAAAAATGTTTAGAGGTCAAAGAAGTTGCAATTCGTAAGACTGCATTTGAAGACAATCTGTATAAAGTCGAGTTCCATGATGGTAGCTACGAGTATGAATCGTGCCTAGTTACCCCTTTGATAGATGAGTCTGGGCACAAGATGCTCAATAAAGTTCGTGGTGAATCTGTCTTTAATCTATCCCCTGAGCAGTTAACCTCATTCGTTAGGTATCTTACTTGTCTTGAGGCAAGAAACCCTGAAGTGATTAAGGATATGACTCAGGGCATTTGTTTTGAGGAGTTATGGCGGGACTTCCATAGGCGTCTGGGTGAAAAAAAGTCGGTAGATGAGGTTGTTGATTACTTTGAATCTTCACCTGAGATTGGTGCTTTTGCATTTTCGATGTTTATTCAACAAGAGTATTCTGGGATCATGAATCCTTTTCATATTGGATTTTTGAACGCAAATACAGTTGAAAGAAGTTTGTCATTTGATGGTTTGTTGACTTCAAGTTACCCAACGATGCGAGATGGAGATTACCATAATAGTTTCAGCTTTGTCGTTGCCATTTCAAAGTGCAAAGCATTAATTTTTGGCAAAAACTTGGATATATCAATATTTAATGAACTCTCGGATAGTGGCCTTCAAAAGGTGGTTAATTTGTTTACACTTAAGAAGGCTGACGTTGCATATTTTTGCGACGATTCTATGGCTGGATTTGTTAAGCAGCATCTATCATGGGGAAGCACGTGCAGCTCAGAAGCAGAAATGAAGGAATATGTGTACAAGTTTGTTAAGCGTGAGATTGAGCCGGAGTCTGCATAGCAAAATCAATAAGAAAGGCTGGAAGTTACGCCCCGGCCTTCATGTTCGCGTCTATTAAAGGCGAAGCCTAAAAGGTCCCATCAATCGCTTTGAGTGCTTTGTTCAAACCCAAGCTGTGCAGGTATTTCGCGGTGGTATTCGGGTTATTGTGGCGGAGTATTTGTTGGATTAGGTTGACCGGGTGTCCTACGTGGAAGAGCTGGGTTGCGGTGAGGTGTCAAATTTTGTGGTAGCCGAAGTAATTGCCCCCGGCATCACAGGCTTTGTGGAAGGGGGCTGAGTGATCAGTAACAGGTAAAAATGGTGCTGTTATTCAAATCGTTTGTACATGTTCTCATGGCATTGTTTGAGGAATGTCATCATTTCAGAATGCTCGCCGCTTTCGTAGAATTTGATCATTCCAGCATTGTACTCCGTCAGCCTCTTGGCCGGGACTGACAATGGGGGATAGCCGTTGCTCATCAAGTGTCCGTTGAGCATGAGTAAGCCAGTTCGTTTGTTCCCATCGTAAAAGAACTGGTTGCGAGCAAAGTCTAAGTGCAGCCTGTAAGCCTGTTCTCGGATATCTTCGATCTCTAGGATCTCCTCAATGGTGGCGGCAAAAATACCATCTAATTCGTCTGCTTTGGGAGGCCTGTACTCGGTGCCAGCAATACTTACTTGCCCTGAGCGGAATTGGCCGATTTCAAGAGCTTCGTCTTTGGCGATCACTTCCTGAATCGAACAAGCCACCTCTTTGGAGACTGCGAAAGTGTCTGTTTTTACCAACTCAATGAGTTTTTCCCAGCCAAGGATTTGCTGCTTGAGTTTTGTTTCGTCTGTGACCTTGTGGCCGCCCACGGTAATGCCCTGAATGTACGTTTGCACCTCTGGCATGGTAAAGGGCATTCCTTCGAGGCTTTGAACATCAAAGACGAGTTCGGCAAATATCTTTTGGGCTATGAACAGGGCTTTCTTTTTGTCTTGTTTCATGGCTTCTTATTGTCCCGAATTGAAGAAAGAGTCAAATTGTTCGCAGGAGGTTGCGTTGAATGTTGGGCTGGATTTCACCGAATCGTTTTATCTCCCACGAACAATCCACCTCAACCCGTAGAGGCCCAACTTTCACGCTTTTAAGTTCCTGCAAAGAGAAGTACCCCCATTCGGCATTTTGCATATCTCCGTTGAGGATCGCATAGCCAAAGAAGATGTCCTCTCCATCGAATTCGGCAGCGTACCAGTGGGAGTCACCTACGAAGAAGTGGTGGTAGATGAGCTTTTCTTCTGCTGGGATGTTCTCAGTCTCGTATAGCCTTGGTATTTGTGTTTGTATCTTGTCCTTGTAGTCGGATGTCATCGTTTCGACCTCTCGTGTGGCTTGTAGGAGATTCTTGTCGAAAATCCATATGGTTTATCAGTCTCGTAGTTGCGTGGCCTCGTCGGGCCTCTACGATGGCGCCGCCCTGAACTCTCGCTGAAAGATGAAAGGCCCATCCTTTCGGACGGGCCTCTACGATCATGGTGAAATGATCTACTTGGTTTCGGGTTTCTTGGCCGAGGCCTTCTTGGGCTTGGTCTTCTTCCAAAGCTCCATGTTCTTCATGCGCTCGGAACGTGCCTTGGCCGTATCCCGGCAGGAGAGCGGCTGGCCTTTGGGGTATCCCCACTTCGCCTTGTATTCGGCAGGCGACAGGCCGTGGCTTTCCAGATGCCGCTTCGTGATGGTTTTGAATGTCTTGCCGCATTCGACGCAGGTGATCGTCTTCTTCCTGATGGCTTTCCTGGGATCGACCATCGGTTCCTGCGCCTTCTCTCCGATCTCGCCGGTGGCAATCCCGGTGAGGCCCATGTTCACTTCCTTGACCATCGAGATCATGCCTTCGGCGGTCATTTCACGCACACCTGCCTGTGCTTCGACCATCTTCATTGCCTGTTCCATGCAATCCATATTTATGCTCCTTGTTCTTCAATGATTTCAGATGATAAGCTGCTCTATTTTGTCAATATACAGCGAGTCGGCGAAAGTACACTGTTTCCTGAACGAGAAAAGCCCATCCGCAGGGGATGGGCTTATGGAGAGGTTGCTTGGGGAGTTCTCAATTCCCAAGCTTCCAACGTTTGGTCTTATTTTGCGTAGTTGGCCTTCAAGGTTCTCATCCATTCGGGATCGACCTTGGCCAGCACTCCGTCGAACTTGCCGTCGGCTTCCACGATCAGTTTGTTCAGGTCGTAGAATTCAGTCATATAGTCGGCGGGTACTTCATCACGAGCTTCGACTTCCTCCTGGATGGTCAGTAGGAATTCCTTGCCTCCCTTCATCTGGCCGATGTTGCAGTCAAGTTCGGCGTAAAGCCTGTGTTCTCCTGCATTCATCATGTGCGCCGCCTTGGGGGCGAGCGGTGCCACCTGTTGGGAGCAGATGGAACTGGGATCGAAAGCGGGTATTTTGCTTGAACAGCCGTAGAAAACAGCGGTCATCAGGAGGATGCCCAAAAATAACGGTATGAAGTTTTTCGTTTTCATGTCGACTCCTTTTTCTGTGGGGTTTCGTTTTCGAATGATGTCACGTTCACGTTGAGCAGCTTGATCAAACCGTATAAATTTATTGTCTATTTGAGTTTCGATTGGAGTTGTTCTAGATACTGTCTCAGTCGCTCCAGATTGATGTTCCATAGCCGGACTTCCGGTCCGATCGAAGCGACCAGATAGTGTTCTCCGTCTATCCATGTGTTTGATTTGCCCTCGCCGTACTCGGCTTGAATTTCGGCACGGACTTTGGGCCACAGATTGATGTCGATGGTGGCACAGTGAGCAACAAGGGTATCGTCCTTTTCAAATGTCTTCTCGTAAAACGGCGAGTAGAAGAACTCCCGCTTCAGGATCGGACTTTCGGCTTTGGGGACGCCGTACACCTTGTCGAAGACGATGATGTTCCGATTGATCTTTTGGAGGGTACTGGAACTCGAAACGAAATCGCTCCAGAGTTGCCGGATGGCCTCATAGCTCCGACTGCCCTTGTCCGTGTTGGCCGGTCGGTATCTCTCGATGATTTGCCAGTATAGCTCCTGGTACTTCGACAGGAGTTGGTCATTTCCCCATTCCTCGTAGGAGAAAAAGGGAAGGGGATTCCAAATCAGTCCTTGGACTTTGCCGCAACCGTCCGACTTGAATTGGTCAACAAAGGCATTGAAGACTTGCAAACGAGTTCCATGGGTGTGGTCGGGATAGGCCGTGCAGTATCCCTGTTTGTCCAATTCGAAAGCGGTTGTTTCCGGCGACCAACTCCACCTCACGTCATTGAAGTAAGCCAGCCGTGGGGCTTCCTCCTGACCGCCTGTGCATCCGAGTAGGCACAGGCAGACAAGGAGGATTGCTGTCATTCTCATGGGGGCCTATCCGAGGAGGTTGTTCTTCTTCATGGTGATGGATTGGAACAGCTTGCGGAGATTATTGGCCGACTTTCCGTGAGCTTTCTTGCAGTTGAATGCGCCGATCTCGTTGTTGTTCACGGTCAGGGTAATCATATCCATGATAGAATGCGGCTTGGTATCGAATTGGGTGATGTCGGCGATGTCGATCTTGCCCATGGTCTGCTGCTTGGCGTCACCGGATTTCTTCGACCTCGGCATGTTGTAGTAGAGAGTCGTGTTGGTGAGCAGGACGCAGCTTGGGCTCATCGCGCCGATCTTGTGGAAGAGGAGGGGCATCTCTCGGTTGATATCCATGTTGATCCATTCGGAATGGGCCGCATAGAGCTTGTCGAGGTCGATAGCCTTACCGTGGTCGAGTTCATGGACAATTGCTTTGGGAGTAATCTGCCGGAAGGCAAGAGGGATTCCCCAGAAGAGGATGCCGATGCCCCAATTGATGAGGCCGTAGTCCAGATATTTGCTGCCTTCGGTATCAACGAAGTCGTTGACGAATTTCACCAACTGAGCATTGGGGATATTGAGCTGATTCGGATCGGATTTGATGCGTTGCTCCATGATCTTGACGAATTCATCCTTGGTGACAGACATGCGTTCTCCTTTCCTATTTGAGATCGTAATTTGATCGTTTGATGAGATTTGTGTGTCCAATTATCGAATTTGATTACTTATATGTTCTAAAAAAGAGTTTGTAAACACTTATAAAAGGTTTATGTCGCTTGTTTGCCACCTATAATTATGAATTGGAGGTGGTTATGTCGGAACTCAAAGTCAGGCTGGGGAAACGAATTCGGGAACTGAGGACCTCTCAGAGTCTCTCGCAAGATAAGCTCGCTGAACTTGTCGGTATCAGCGGCAAGTATCTTGGTGAGGTCGAGCGTGGGGAAGGCAATGTCTCAATCGAAAAGCTCGAAAAGATAGCCGAAGCTCTTGAGGTGACTATCGGTAGCCTCCTCGACAATGCCCATATGGAAGATCGATCTGATCTTATTAAGGATATAGGTGAGTTGCTGGATAAGGCTGATGACGCCGAGGTCCGTCTTGTTCATAGACTTGTGTCGGATGTGCTGAGATAACTCCTAACTACCTTTCGCTGTTAAAAGTATACAGCTTTTGCGAGTTGTATATTCCTGCCCTCGTTAATTCACCTAAAGAACTCAAGGTCGAGGCCGCATGATCTCTCGTGCGGTCTCGTCAGTTGCTTGCTCTTGTTATCTCGGCTGATAAAAAGTGGCTCATGTGGCCCTCGTGTTCTCCTGTTCATCCCTGTCCGTATAAATAGATTGGCTGCCAAGGAGTACTATCAACCTTGGAGCGAGGAGAGATCATGTCCGATGAGATCATGCTGAAATATCTTGATGGTGAAAACGAACTGCCCGAACTGCCCGAACTGCCCGAAGTGGACGGAGTGGAGGTCTTGGGCCTGTTGGCCGATGATAACGGTACGTCCTCCAAAGCTGTGTTGCCCAAAGCTCGAAAGATCGTTCAGAGTTATCGGTCAGGCCGAAAGTAATGTTCACCGAATGAATCACGTGATGGCCCTGATGTGCCTTTTGTTAGGGAGCGTCGATAGCAAGAATCTCAACTCGTATGTGGTGCTGGCAGCTAAGTTAAAGGGGCTGGAGTAGGGCATGAAAAAGCCCGGAGATCTGCTGCTTCTCCGGGCTTATATGTTGTTTGGTTAATCTAGCCACTCGTCAGTGTTGAAGTTCAGCTGGACAGCTTTTTTCGATGATTCATGGGGGATAATGATGTTTTTTTTCATGAACACCGAAAAAGCTCTTGATACCGTTTTGGGATCATAGCCAGTAAGTTTTGCTACGTCATCGCGACGGAAAATGGCAGGAGCCCCTCCGTATCCTATGTTGTTACGGATGATATACATAATGATAGCCCATTCGGCTCCGCTCAGTTTTCGGCCAATGAGTGCATTGTAGAGCCAGTGGTAGAATTGTGTATGGCATTTTTTAGGATCATATGCCCCATTTGCCTGTTTGTAGCTTTGCCTAGGCTTCGACTTGGTTCTGGTCAGTCCGGCGCTTTTTCAGCCTGTGGGCATTCATTTTTTCTTCCATTTTCTTCTGGTTAGACATCAGTCTTCTCCGTTTTATAGGGTTTCACGACTCATAAGGTCGCGTGTTAGTTCTTGATCCTTAAGCCATATGTCCATCTCAGAACTGTCATACATTTTGAGGGTATGGGCATCGGTGTAGAACAACTCTATTGAGTCGGTGAACGGTGCCATACGATTCTTGACGATCTTGTATCGCTTCTCGCCCTCATGCTTCTTGCCAGAGTCATCGCGTCCCGCCAGAAAAAGCATAAGGTCTGCTGTTGCCGGAACCCCAATTGATTCACTGACGTAATTCATGTCCAGTTCTTCCAATTTCGTGTTCATCCCAGGCCTATTGACCTGGGTTGCTGTTACAATAGGAATCGACATCTTTTTAGCCAGCAGCCTCAGTTCCTCGGCAATCTTCTTGGCAGTCGCGTATGTATCGGCGGCCCTGAATGGTACACTTGGATTCATCAGGTTGAGGTAATCGATGTAGACGATATCAATGTTGTCACTTCCATATCTCAGGATGTGCTGCTGAAGCTGGGCTGCCGAAAACTCTCCGTCATCATGGTCCACGATGTGGATATTTCCGTATTGACCTGAAAGATTGTCAGCCCAAGTGCTCTGAAAGGTGGATAGCCTTTTTTGAACGCTTGGTGATTTGTCCTGATCCTGTAATTCGTAAAGCGGAATGTCGCTGATTAAGGAGATGAATCTGTGCATATAGTCCATTTCGGACATTTCCAGCGTGACACAGAGCACATTCTTACCGTTTTGTGCTTGACGATGAGCCATGTTGATAAGGGCCTGAGTTTTTCCTCCATGGACTTCGGCAGCAAGGATGGTCAACGTCTTTTCAGGCAGTCCCCCGTTTAACATGTCATCGAGGTCAGGATAAAATGTCGGAACGACCTTCCTGTCCTTGCCATCAGCGATAAGGCCCACGATGTTGCCCATTTTTGAGTTGAGGGACGAGTGTGTCACTACCGGGCGTGAATAGGCTGCTCCAAGATTAGTAAGCTCCGAATGGTACTGAAGCAGTTCATCAAGGTTTCGTGTATTCTCGGCGGTTTCGTATCCCTGGTGCAAATGGGTAAATGCTGTCCTGTAATAACAAGCACAGTGGATGAATTCGGCTTCTTTGAGCAAGAGGTCGCTGCTCAACTCGTCAACGTTCAAGTCTTCAAGTTGGCTCTTGAGGTAGCTCAGTGCTTTTTTGACCTTTGGCCTATTGCTAGCAGAGTGCTCGTATAAAAGGCTTTGAGAGGGGAGTGAGTCGTTGTTTCGGTAGTGGTCGTGATAGATTCTAAAAATCAGTCCGTGCTTCTTCTTTGTCGAGCATCTCTGGTTCTAAGAACCTGAAGACTTCATTAGCGAACTTTTCATCAGTTTCACATCTCGTAATAATCAGTGCTTGTACCTGCTCGTCATTCCATTTGGATTTCATAAGTCGATCTCCCGTTAAACTGTTTCTTTCTTGTAGCCCAAGCTCTCATTGAGTTGGGACTGTTGCCATACCAAGAACTCTAGGACAGCTTCATTGATGAGTTGTTGCAGACTCACTCCGTTTCATGGCTGCCAGAGCTTTCATTTGCTGGTGGAGTTCCTCTCGGATTCCCACTCGTTTGAATTTCCCTTTTTTCATATGATCTCCAACGGTTTCGAGGCGGCAGAATTGCCCGCCACTACTACTTATAAGGATTTGACGGCAAAAAAGGCTTTTGGGGCAAAAAAAACGAAAAAAAGTTGAAAAAAGTTTTATGCATCCGAAATTATTTGAGTTTTTACTTGAACCAAAATGTCCCCCAAAAGGGACAATATTGACCCTTGAAATATTCATTCCGACCACTATCCAGTACTCTTTTGGCACTTCCTTTAATAAAGATAAAAAGGAATAAGGGGCTTGAAGCCTAGTCCCCTTCGGGGCCGAGTCTCCAAACCCAACAAGAGAAATTAACCCACAATGAGCAAGATGCGGGTGACGCATCTTGCAACGAACATCTTCGATGTTCGTTACCACTGTATATATTCATTACACTTGAAAATTCATGTCATAATTATTTCAACCACTGTCTGGCAGCAAAGCTGCCAGTTGTCAGGATAGCGTCGTCTTCGACGGACGCGACCTGACAAGCAGTATTGTGGAATAATGATTTTGAGAATTGTCATGAGTTACAATTATGACCTCGATGACATCTTCAATGCCCTGAAATCATGATGTTTAATCGCTATGAAAGGCAACTCTTTGTAAAGAGTTGACATTGAAATGATTCGAGTAACGAAAACAACAACTTAGGATTCGACAACAATTCCGTTTACGAGTGAATATCAACTTTATATATCTGAAATGTAAGAAACTTTACATTCAAGATGGAGTTGGCATGGAGATTAACGACAAGGTCCTGATTCGGTCATCAATTTATCTTGATGATGAGCAATATGGCACGGTTATCGATTTTGATGGGAATCTTGTCCAAGTCCACTTCGACTTGTCGGGAGAGATCGGCAGTTATCACCGAGGCGAGCTTATGGTTGTGGATGGCCGAGAGTTCGATGAATGGGCATCTCAAAACGTGCTGGGAGAATGAAATGGCAATTCCTAGAGCAGTCGATCCGATTAAGAGCCTTGAGGATATTCGCTCAATCAAGCAGATGCTTTTGTCCAAGCCGAGAGATTACCTGTTGTTCATTATGGGGATAAATACCGGTATCAGGTTGGGGGATTTATTGAAGTTCAAGGTTCGCCAATTCCAAGGACGAAAAGTGGGAGCTTCGATCGAAATTATGGAGTCAAAAACGGGGAAGCAAAATTTTCTTGTCATTAACAGGGAAGTTGATCGGGCTTTGAAGTTGTACTTTGATTCGACGGGTGTGGAGCCTGATAGCTACTTGTTTCGGTCAAGAAAGGCCGGGAAGCCTCTGACGCTTTGCGCGGTCAACCGTATGGTGAAGGCTTGGGCTTGCTCTATCAATTTGAAAGGCAATTACGGAGGCCGGACTCTTCGAAAGACGTTCGGTTATATCCAACGAGTTCATTTTGGGGTCGGCTTTGAGGTGCTGTGCAAGCGATATAATCATTCAAATCCGTCTGTGACAATGCGGTATATTGGCGTTCAGCCAGAAGAAATTACGAATATCATGATGCACGAAATATAGCTGAAGCAGTGCGCTTCAATTTTCCCCAATGGCCCCTAGGACAAAGTGTCTTTGGGGTCATTTTTTACCCTTGTTTGGCTAGTCGTTCTTCACCGGAATTTGTGCCATTTTGAGACTAAAATTACCAACTGACGGAAGTCGGTTGAAAAAAAAGTTATTTTTTATTTCCTTTTATTCAAGCAAGTTGCCTTGTTTTTGTGAGGCCCTGAAATGAGGCTTTGTTTATATTTTCGTGGCGTGAATTCATACTGGTCTCATGACCACGTGAAGAGCTCTCACCGGCACGCTTTAAAAGCCTCTGCCTCGGTCCATCGGTTGAAGATTGAGTCCTGAGTGACTCGCCAGATTAAATTATTACAGCCTGGAGGAAATACCATGGCAAAGAAAATACTTTTCACGCGTCGAGCTAGCTCTAATAGCGTGGGCGATATCGCCTATTGCAGCAAGCTCCAGAACGTCAACGGTAAGGAAACTATTTCTACGACCTTCCGTTTCAACCTCGAAGGCCTCATGAAATTGGAGGCCAAGCAAGGAGACTACGTTACCGTAGCTTTCGATGACGAAGTGGAGAAATTCTACTTCAAGAAAGTTAGTCAAGGGACTCCTGGGGCCAGGAGGCTCGGAAAGACCGTCGGCAATCGCCCCAATGCCTTGATCACTATTAGAGGGCTTGCAGAGCTCCCTGTTAGGGAAGCACCTGTGGCTCTTGAAGTACACGGTTTTGAAGATGGCGAGTTGGTTATGAGCCTGCCTAGTCACCAATAGGCATCGATTGACGAAGGGGTGCCTCGGGCACCCCTTCGTAAGCCGAACTAGTTGCAGCCAGTGCTTTTGAATTTTAAGTGACTAGCTGCTAATAGCACACAAGCAAAAGGATATACGATGAACAAAATATATCATTATGTTTTAGCTGATCAGAGGATTAAGCTTTTTCCAGATAATCCCCGCTTCATCGGTGGCACAGCTTACATGCAGAAGACAGTGGACAACGTTGAATATATCTACGGGTATCTCTCAATCCACGCTGAAGGCGGTTTTTGGGGATCGATCGTTTACAAGCTGAAAGCAAAGGAACCGCTCCTTTACGGATGTTTGGACGGAGAGATGTTCTCAGCTGATCCGAGTTTTGAAGAGCACAAAAAGCTTTTTAACGGATCAGAGCAGCTTAGATATTCAGAAGTGATGTCCGAAGAGGAACGAGATGTTCATGAAAGCCTTTTTAAGGCATTTCATGACAGATGGTTTGTCAATGGCAATGCCACGGAGAGAATGTTCAGACTTGAACGTCTCAAGGACATGTCCGTGGGAGTTCGCGCTGGTGTGGAGTTTTACCAGCAGAAGGATCGCTACAGGAAGCAGGTGCTTGACGCACTCGAAAAAGCCGACCTCCCGGTAGATATTCAGTGGATTCCACTGACCCATGAAGAGGCCCTTGAAGCTTACGAAGCCGAACAGGCCAAGAACTTCGATCCTCAGGAAAAAGAGATTCTTCAGCGACTCGAAGCCCTCTAGTACTTGGTACTCTTAACATTGGGGATTCCCCTTCTTTGGGGGGTATCCCGTGCGAAAGCACGAATGAAATGAATGCGGCAGCAGCTGATGCATTGTCTTCGCTGACGTCCAAAAAATAGGAAAAGAGTAATGAAAAAAAATATTAATTATTATGTGGTTGGGAAGAAGGGATATTGGGATAAGCCCAATGGTTTCTATGGTGCGGCCTATACGTTCAGATCTCCCCAAAGGTGTGAAAAAGGGGCTCTCGCGACAGATGCTTGTGAGGGGTGTGATTGGTTCGCGTCTGTGATCTACGCTTACGTCATCGGGTACAACGCTGCGGGGAGAAAAGAGTACTGCGTTCGAATGAACTGGCAATATGAGTATGCTACTTTACATCATTGTGAGGCAGATGAAGCGTGGGTGTCTCCGCAAAATAAGCATATGCCTTCTATGGAAGTGTTTACGACTGACGAGATAGATCTTTTCGACGAATTAGAGCACGCAATACTTTGCGGCTGGGTCGATTTTAAAGAAAATGATAATCCTCTTGAAACTTATTTAGAGTATTTGAATCCAGATAAAATAAAAATAATGACTGTTAATGAAGACGGTGATCTTGTTTACGAAGGTAATCACTATTTTGATTTCCTTGATTTGATGGTTGAGTGCAAACTTGGTTTTTAATTTGAAATTTGAAGTTAAAAAAATGGATAAAATGCATTAAAAGGATAAAATAATGAGTTACGATATTAGTACACATGTGGTTTTTAAGGATAATAGCTATATTGATGAATTTATTTCTAGTAACTTAATAGATATATATTTGTATTGGGATTTTAGAAGTGATTTTGAAAAAAGAATAGATTTGATAAAAAGAAATAAACGACTTATTGGGCGCTCGCAAGCACAGGTTAAGGGGTTAGAGTTAATCCCAGATGAAATTCCAAGTGCATTATGTTGGGTGTCAAAAAATGATCGAGGCGGAATTTCTAGATTGGAATTGAAGATCATTGGGGAGTCATCTTGGGATGGATTTACTAAATTAATTAGAAGATCATCATTACATGGTGCAGTAGTATATTTTGGAGATGAGCATATGGACGTTGAGTTATACTATGACGGACTTCCTGTTGCTCAAACAGGTGGTGTTTTATACGATCCAGCTGGTTTTCTAGATGGGAATGACACAAATATATTGGTCGATAAGTCTGTGTTGAGATATTGCTACACTGATTTTCTCACAGATAGAGAGATGGAGTATGTTGCGTATAGTATCAATAAAAATAAGTGTACGGGTAGCCGAATTTGGTTTGAAGAAAGTTGGAGTGGTACTATCACAAATGCGATATATGATTCTCAGAGTGATTATGAATTTCTTTTTGACTATGTGGTTATGGAGCATGATACATTCGAAAAAAAATATGGCGAAGACACTCACTGTGAGTGCATTCAGGAAAAATTGTTAGATGCTCTTTTCTGGATGCGCTACACCCCGATAATAGAAAAAATTGTTGTAGGTAAGATTCTCTAACAGCATTTGGTAGCTGCCGAGGGCCTTACCCTCGGCAGCTTTTGTATATTAGTAGATGCGAAGAAAGCTTAAATAAACCCAGAGTTCATTCTGTGTGTCTGTGTAAACTTGAATTCTTTCCATATAAATAACTGTAACATAGAGCAAAACCGCTTGCTCCAAAATCAAGGAGGACGTCACTATGACTAACGAAAATCAAAATGTTGATGGGTTGAGCCGGATGCGTCAGTAGCGCAGCGCAGAGGGCTCCTTATGGACGACAGATGATCCGACCGGAATATCTTAACCTCAAAAATGCAGCAGCATATTGCGGGTACGGCCCGCGACACTTCGCCAGGATTACCAAAGGGTATCAACTGCCGAAATATGGGCCGAAGCTCAATCGTTACAAGATAACGGACCTCGATGACTTCATGGCTTCACCATCCGAGTTCGCTGTGAGGGCAGAGCGCAGGAGGGCGGGATTTATCCCGGTCGAAGTATGAGCGTAGGTCAGATCAAATCGACGGGAGTCTGGTACTGCCAGTACAGGCTCCCCGGCAAGAAAAGCCCGGTTAAAGAATACTTCGGGAGGGGTGAAGAGGGTAAGAAGAATGCCAAGCTTAGGGACCTCGAAGTCAAGAAATCAAAAATCAAGCAGACGCCTATTAACAGAGCAGAGGTCCACCTGGACGAGTTGGCGCAACTTTATATCAACCACGAGAAGCGTAAGAAGCGAGACCCCAGTTACCTGAACCTAGTCCGCGACAAGCTGAACAAAGAGTGGCTGCCCATTCTGGCTTCAAAGCCAATCTTCAAGCTTGGTCCCAAAGATTTTGAGAAGGTACATGCCTTGTACGATGGCAAAGCCGTTGCCACTCAAAATCGCTATATGGACTACCTCAATATCATCCTGAACTTTGGTGTGAGGATGGAGTACATACCAAGGAACCCCATGAAAAAGTGGTGGTCCGAGGTGAAGAAGCAGGAAAAACCGAGAGAACTGAATATGTCTCTTGAGGACTTCCGTAGGCTGTATGATAACTCGTCTCCCCATCTTCAATTTGCCCTAGATGTCATGTGGGAGCTTGGGGCGAGGCCAGGTCCAAGTGAACTGTTTGGGTTGCTTTGGAGGGATGTCGATTGGGAGCGAAATCAGATACGAGTCAGGGGGACCAAAACTAAGGCTAGCGACAGATTTATCCCCATCAGTGAAGAGTTTAAGGAAAGGCTTAAGGCTAAATACGCCGAAGCAAAGACGGATTATTTGATCGAGTACCGAGGCAAGCGAATTAAAAGCTCTAAGTCCGCATTTAGGGGAGCCAAGAAGAAAGCTAAGTTGGACAAGTCGGTCTGCATGTATACGATCAGGCATTTGTTTACATCGATGACTCTGGCAAACGGGGCTGACGCAAAGGCAGTAGCCAATATCCTCGGACATACTTCCCTCAGGATGATCATGAACACCTACTACCATGAGACCGATGGAGAGAGACGACGAGCTATCGAGTCCAAGCCGAAGCTGATCAAATAAGTCACTATAGGAAATGGTAAAAAGGCCTCTCAGAAAGCAACTGAGAGGTCTCTTTTTATGCACTCTGAAATCTGACAAATCATTAGCCATCAGAATGTGCTTGGTGTATGGAAAAGTCATAAATACGCCATGTTGGAGGTGCTTATGGCTAAAAAGAAAATTGATCCAAGTAAAATCTTTGCAGACTATGTGATCGACATGCGGGGAGACACCCGGTGGTTTGCCGAGTTGCACTACACTTCAACAATGCGTGGACCTAGAGGCAATAAGCATATCGAAATGAGCAATATCCCGACGTTGAACATAAGCGGGAAACTCTCATATACAGAAAGCAAAAAGGTCGAGTTGGGCAGCCCGATTGATATTCGAATTTACACTGAAGAAGAGGAGAGAGTGACCGAGTTCATCGGGATAATCGACAAGTACAAGAATGTGCTGCAAGTGGTCCTTTGGCTACCCTGGGAAATAGCCAATCATTTGCATATGACCTTGATATCCGGGAAAGCGGAGATGGTTACAATTTCCGGGACTGACTTGTATCGGCGAAGCGCGTCCGTGAGAGGCATTGATATGAAGGCAGAATATGACCTTCAGGACTATTTCGAGTAAAGGTTGCAGCCGTTTAGGTTTCAACATAAAAGTTGTTGTGTTGATGCTTTTTAAAGTTTGAACATTTGTAGGGCCGTTATGCTGCCGCAACGCTATTGGGAAATCATAGATCAGATTCTTAAAGAGATCGAGAGTGCTCAGTTAAGTGTATATTCTTGCTTTGACCCTTCTGGTGATGCTTACCTTACTCCTTTGGTTAGAGAAGCCATTGAAATTCGTGTAAGAGGCTTTTCCGAGAAGGATGAAAAGGATTACCGTTCAACCGTTGAAACAAGCGGTGTTTATGGTCGCGCTGGGTTAACAGATGATGAAAGAATGGCTCTAATTCTTATTGGAGTTGATGTTAAGCAACAGATTCAACCAAGAGAGTGCCAGCGGTGTTGTGAGTCCTATCATGTTGATGCTCCTGTTTTTAGAAAGGCTCCCGAACTATGGAATCTAGTCAGAGACGACTTAGTTTCTGTTAATTCAGGTGTTGTCGCTCCCTCTGGGCAGTTGATTAGATACCCATCTTTCTTGTGTCGCCTACACGGTCATCTGCCTAAACATTTCATTCTTTATGAGACGCTGTTTAAAGTTGTTGGTCGGAACAGGTTGTATTTGAGGGTGGACCAATATGACGACTCTCAGTCAGATGTGATCTACGCTTTAGAAGAGGTCATTAGACCCATGGACCCAACTTTCTTAAAACAGTTAAAGATATTTAGGGGAGAGAAGAAGTGGGGGTATTATGAGGTGTTGCCGCCAGAGCATCCGACAGACTATCAGTATTGGGACTATCATCAAGGTTTTGGGAAACTGGAGGTAGTGTTCAAGCGAAATGGAGACGATTTGTCATGTATGATTGAAGAATTGCCTCGCGAGGCAGATGGGCGAGTACTCACAAGTCTATGTCTGCATGCAACATCGAAATGTCCGGTGGATACTGATTGGAATGACGCCGTTGCTGATCATATTGATGGGGCTATTCAGTTTTATTTTGACGAGAGGGCTCTAGAACGATTCGATTCCAATATAAGCGTTGCAGAGTGTGATGCATCGTGCAGGACTCACTTGTTCCGCATAGAAGAAACCTCTTTGAGCAATCTGCTTCCAATAGCAAAAATGTTTTTCCAAGCTGAATCGCTGTTAAAGGATTGGGTTGATGATCAGTTTAGGTTCTTTAAGCCATCAGAGTTGCAGGATAAGATTGTTTAACTGAAATCTATTCTGGTGAGAATTAGGAAGAATATACATAAAATATACAATCGGTCCCAGAGCATACACAGTGGGTATACGGGAATGTATCTAAGGTAATAGAATTAACACTTTAGATGCAGTAATCAAAAATGGCATTCAAGAGGTCGTGGGTTCGATTCCCTCCAGCTCCACCAATGATTATAAAGGCTTAGAAGGTTTTCCTTCTAAGCCTTTTTTCGTGGAATATACAAAAGGATATACAAATGATATCGGGTAGATGATGGCTGAATCTGGACGCAAAGATGAAATTGGTATGGTGCCCCCTTAATTCTGGTCTATTGGAGAAGCTACATGGAACGAAGCGCCAGCATACATTTCCCTGCTGAAAAGAAGTTTCTCTCGCTCGCCCTCGCTTTTGTGGAGGAGTTCGGGAGTGCTGTCGGCATGACCAAGGAATTGCCATACATCAGACTCAGTCTGGAAGAGGCACTGGCTAACGTGATGGATCATGGCTGTCCCGAAGACAACATGGTGAGACTTCGTGCTCAATCCGACTCGCTTGGTGTGGAGTTTGTCATTCGTGAGCGCGGCACCCCCTTTGACCCTGAAACCATGGAAAAACAGGTTGCCAGTCCGGACGGTGACATACTGGAACAGGGGTTGGGGCTGAAATTCATGAAGTCGTTCATGGATAAAGTCACGTTTTCCAACCTCGGCAGGCAGGGCAAGCAGATACGCCTTTATAAGAAATATTCCACACTCCCTGTTGCGGATTGCTCCTCTGATCCGGAGTCGGACTCTTGTGCCGAGGTTCAGGAAGATATCAGTTATACTGTCCGCCTGATGCGGCAGGAAGAAGCTCTGGACGTGGCCCAATGTGCCTATTCTGCATACGGCTATTCTTTCATCGTCGACAATGCCTATGACGCGAAAGCCATACGGGAACTCAATCAAAGTGGCCAGCTCGTGTCCATGGTGGCCGTGACCGAAGACGGTGACGTCATGGGCCATGCCTCCATGGCTTTGGATGATGATCCGTTATGTGGAGCATGGGGACGGGCCTTTGTCCGGAAACGGTATCGCCGTCGAGGATGCTTGAAGGAACTCTCTGTCGGGCTGATGAAGGAAGCCCAAGCCAGAAATCTGCAATGGGTCGTTGCCGATGCCGTTTGTTCGCATGAATATTCCCAGCGTGCAGTCGTCAGCTTCGGGTTCGAGCCGTGCTGCCTTGTTCTCGCCCGGACAACTCCTCTCGATCTCAAGGGGATCAAAGATGCACAGGAGCGGGAAAACATCCTCCTGTGCTATCGGCGCATATCATCACCAATCAGCTCACTTCCGCTCTTTTTCCCTCCGGATCATGCAGATTTCATCAGCTACCTCTACCAGGGACTTGGGGAAAATCCCAAACTTGGCAAAGTGCAACAAACGGCCTCCACAGATCGACCTCATGAAATGAAGGTATTTGTCGAGCCTCTGGCAACAGCCACCATCATCGTGGAGACCTGTGGGCAAGGCGTGGTCCCTGCAGTGAAAAACGCCCTTCGATCTGCTTGCATGGAGGGCCTCAAGGGTATCTATCTCCTGCTGGACCTGGCTGATCCGATTGTATCGGAATTGACGCCAGAGTTTGAAGCCATGGGCTTCTTCTTCAGTGGCATACGGCCTCGCTCCGATGGACGGGATCAGTTGGTATTGCAATATCTCAACAATATCGGTGTAGATTTCGATGCCATCAAGGTAGCCTTCGAACAGGGCGTTGAGCTAAAAGAATATGTCCGGAGATGTGAGAGTAAGGTTGTTAAACCCTGGGGTTGATAGCGTGTATGGAATTTAATGGTGACCACCTTGAACGGCATTCAAGAGGTCGTGGGTTCGATTCCCTTCAGCTCCACCAATGATTATAAAGGCTTAGAAGGTTTTCCTTCTAAGCCTTTTTTCGTGGAATATTTAGAATGGTATACAAATGGTCGGAGGTGGCTGATCCGTCCACCTATAAGAATGTTGCTAAATGATCCAACGAGGTGATCCACCTCTGGCTCTCCCAGGATTCAATGTGTTTCACAGCCGGTAGTAACTCAAGAAAAAGTCCGCGTATTCCTCTGCTAAATTTCGGATTTCCCCTTCGGTCAGGGGGGCGTGGCAGAAGAAAAGTCTGGGCCACATGACAGCGGATTTTACGAGGCCGCCCAAATGGGTGAGAGCCTTTTCCGGAGCCTCGGAGCGGAGTTGTCCGTCCTCCATGGCCGAACGTATCCATAGAAACGGAGCGCTTTTTGAGAAATCGGCGGCCTCGGAAAGGATTTCACTCAGTTTTGGTTCTCTGATCACTTCCGCGATGATGATTCGGGCCAGACGTATGTGCTCCTCTCTGTTCAGGTGGGCGAGCATGGCGTAGACGACCCCCACGAGTTGCCCCCTGACAGAGGTCCCAGGCTGGTATCGTGGACATTGCTTCAGGGTGGCGCTTTGGCGAAGGTGCTTGATTATCGCCGAAAATACGGCTTCCTTGCTGCCGTAATATTTGTAGAGCGTCCTTTTTGAAACTCCGGCCGCCTCGGCTATGGTTTCCATGCCGGTGCCCGAATAACCGTGCTTTTCAAATACGGCACATGCTGCCCGTATGATGTCCAACTGTTTTTTTGTCATCTCCCCCATTCCTGTACCTCCAACGTCTGCATGCCGTTCAATACCGCGTGTTGTTGTTTCCGTCCAGCAAGGCGGTGTCCGCGTGGCATATTCCTGTATATTTTATGATGTAACACGCTGATTACATGATTTATTTGTTGAACAGGAAAATGTAAACGAAGTCGTTTACTTTCTCTTGACTTCTTGTAAACGCGGTCGTATACCTGCCTCGGAATACTTGTTGAGAATTTTGAGCAACACCGAGCGGCAAGCATCAGTTGCCGTATTTTTTGCTGGAATGGTTAAGCAGCTTTACTATTGCAGCGTGTATGGGTTGGTCCTGTGGATCAAGTTGCCAGGACCGCAATTTTAATCATGTCGAGGGAATGAAATGAAGCTGAAGAATACCATGGTGGCCATTGCCATCGGGCATTGCAAATCGACGATCCTGTTCACGATATTGTTGGCGGTTTTGGCGGGGTCGTTTTTTCCGCAAGTGCAAATAGACACCGATCCCGAGCACATGCTCCCGACAAGCGACCCGTCCAGAGTCTTCCACAATCAGGCCAAGAAGACCTTTGCCCTTTCGGAAATCGTGGTGCTTGGGATCGTGAACGAAGGCAATCCGGACGGGGTGTTCAACCAGAAGACTCTGGGCAATATCTATACGCTGGCTGAATATGCCAAGACCCTCAGATGGGAAAATCCCGACGACCCGGAAAAAAGCGGCGGGGTCATCAGTGTGGACATGATTGCTCCGTCCCTGGTGGAGCATATTAGCCAGGCCGGACCGGGCACCGTGTCCTTTGACTGGCTCATGCCTGCTCCGCCGAGCAACAGGGAGGAATCATTGGGCGTGCGTGAACGGATTATGTCCAACCCCATGCTTGCGGATCGCATGGCCTCTGAAGACGGCAAGGCCATTTGCCTGTACCTGCCCCTGACGGACAAACATCTGAGTTATAAGGTCTATACTGCGCTCAATGAAAAAGTCGCGCAAATGGGCATGGAGGATGAAGTCCACATCACGGGCCTGCCCGTGGCGCAGGATGCCATTGGCGTGGAGATGTTCACGGAAATGATGGTGTCTTCTCCTCTGGCCATGGGGACCATATTCCTCCTGCTGTTTTTCTTTTTCAGGAAACTCTCGTTGACCATCCTGCCCATGATCATTGCCACGTTGTCGGTGGTTATCACCATGGGGTTCATGATCGGAACCGGCTTCAAGGTGCATATCATGAGTTCCATGATACCGGTGTTCCTCATGTCGATTTCCGTTGTGGATTCCATCCACATCCTGTCGGAGTTCTTCGATTCCTACACGGTGGAGAAAGGGCGCAAGGAAACGATACGCAAGGTGCTGGAGACGCTCTTCATGCCCATGCTCTACACTTCACTGACTTCGGCCGCCGGCTTCATGTCCCTTGCCCTGACACCCATTCCTCCTGTTCAGGTCTTCGGCGTTTTCGTAGGCGCGGGCATCATGATCGCCTGGCTGCTGACCATCCTGTTCGTCCCTGCGTACATCATGGTCCTTCCCCAAAGGGCCTTTGCCAATTTCGGCCTTGCAATCAGGCTGGAGCAAAAAGCCTCTCCGCTTTCAAAGCTTCTGGTTTTCACCGGAAAGGCATCCTTCAAACATGCAAAATCCATAGTGGCCTTGCTTGTGGTTCTCGTGGCGATTTCGGCATGGGGAATCACCAAGATCAGGATAAACGACAACCCGGTGAAATGGTTTGCGACAAGTCATCCCATCCGAAAGGCGGACACTGCTTTGACCAGGCATTTCAGCGGAACGTATCCCGCCTATCTGATTCTGGAAGGCAAGAATGCGCAGTCCGTTTCTCGCGAGGAGCAACTCAATATAATTAAGCGTTTCACAGAGTTTTGCCGAGACATGGAGGGGAGTGCACAATCCGGCAAACAGGCCGGGCAGTTTATCGCGGCCCTGTCCGCAGAAACGAGCGCCAATCCGAATGGATCGTTCCTGGATGCGGCCATAGAAATTGCGGAAAAGCATGCCGCAGCCGCCAAGTCTGATGAGGATTTTTACGTCTACGAGGAATTCGCCAACTACTTCAGCCTTGAAAAAGAGAAGAGGAAGCCTTTCAAGCAGCCGGAAGTCCTTCGGTATGTCGCCCGGTTGCAACAGCAGCTTCAAGATCAGGGTCTGGTGGGGAAAGGGATATCTTCGGCGGATGTGGTCAGCAAGATCAATCAGGAGATGATCGACGGCAAGCTGGGCAACTACCGTGTGCCGGATACGCTGCAGGGAGTCGGTGAATGCTACATGCAGTTCCAGCAGAGCCATCGCCCCCACGACCTGTGGCATTTCGTGACCCCGGACTACAACGGCGCCTGCGTGTTGTTCCAGCTCGCCAGCGGCGACAACAAGGACATGGAGGCCGTGGAAAGGTATGTGAACGAGTATTTCAGCAAGAATCCTCCGCCCGTGGAAATCGAGCACCGCTGGGCCGGGCTGACATACATCAACGTTGCCTGGCAAAACCAAATGGTGGAGGGGATGCTGCGCTCGTTCGTGGGCAGCTTCGGTATTGTGCTGCTGATGACGGTTTTCCTGTTCCGGTCGGTGAAATGGGGCCTGCTGTGCATGATCCCGCTGACCATCACCATAGCCATGATCTACGGTTTCATCGGCATAATCGGCAAGGACTATGACATGCCGGTGGCCGTTCTCGGTGTGCTCACCCTGGGCATGTCAGTGGACTTCGCCATACACTTTGTGGAGCGGTGCCGTTCCATCCACTCACGTATGGGCTCGTGGGAGCGAACCGTGCCCCGCATGTTTGCGGCTCCGGCAAGGGCCATCAGTCGAAACGTGCTGGTTATCTCCATAGGATTTCTTCCGCTGCTGGTTTCATCCCTTGTCCCTTACCAGACCACAAGCCTGCTCCTGTCTTCCATCATGATGCTTTCAGGTGCGCTGACCCTGGTTGCCATGCCCGCAATAATAACGCTCGCGACAAAGTTGTTTTTCCCCGGTGAACCTGCTCCGCGACAGCGCCGGTCGGAGAAACTGTATTAAAACAAAATGATAGAGAGGTTTAAAATGAAAAGATGCATACTTGTTTTGGCAGTTATTACGGCATTGTCCCTGATGATATCAGCGGTATGCCCCGCAACCGAACTGGATGCCGAGGCCATTATCACGAGGGCAAATCACGTGGCCCTGTATCAAGGGGAGACGTGCAAGGGAAAGGTGACCTTCACCATAACGGACAGTCAGGACCGCGTGCGCATAAGGGAACTGAACATCCTGAGAAAAGACATGCCTGGATGCGATCAGGCTCAGAAATACATGACCTACTTCAAGGCCCCGGCAGACGTGCGCAAAATGACCTTTCTCGTGCACAAGACCGTGGAACCCGGGCAGGACGACGCACGCTGGCTCTACATGCCCGGCCTGGACCTGGTAAAGCGGATCGCGGCCGGTGACAAGCGCACCAGCTTTGCGGGTTCGGATTTCCTTTATGAGGACATTTCCGGGCGCAACACAAGCGAAGACAGGCACGAACGGCAAGAGGATCTGGAGGGATATTACGTTATCAAGAACACGCCAAAGAACCCGGAAGGCGTCGAGTTCACGCATTATTTGGCATACATAGATCGGAAAACGTTTATTCCCATGAAGGTGGATTATTACAAGGGCGACACGTTGTACCGTGTCATGGAAGTGCTCAACGTTGAAGAAATAGCGACCCAGAATGGGGATAAA
>NZ_QTZO01000001.1:300000-401961 GCF_004025585.1 Pseudodesulfovibrio sp. S3 | reverse complement strand
TGTTAAGCACGCCGCCAGCGTTCAATCTGAGCCAGGATCAAACTCTCCAGTTGATAAACTTGGAGAATGTTGATCACTGCAATCTAGAACTCGTATTAAACGGGCTGTGATTATCGTGATCTTTTTTTGCTCAACTCGCTATTTAATTGTCAAAGACCAGTTCGTCTTTTTCTCAAAGAACGTCCCGCGCTTTGCGGGAAATTACAATCTAGATTTTTCTAGATCGACCGTCAACCACTTTTTGAACTTTTCGTAAAGTTTCTTCGAGCAGCCAACCATTCAGTTTGTTTGAGAAAGAACAAGCCGCCGGGTCATCCTGTCGGGCTTTCCCGTGCGGCGAAAGAGGTTCTAGGTGAAACGCACTCCGGGGTCAAGCGGTTTTTTAATTTTTTTTTCAATCTTTCAACAGAAAATTGTCAATACACTGAAAACAAACACTATATTATCAAGGCGTGACAACACATTTATTCCTGGCCCTTCGCTCCCCCCTCATTGCCAGGCCAAAAACCGCAGGGAATAGCGTGCAACTTCGCAAAAAACAGCAATATCAACACCCATGATATTACACTTAGTATGTGCAAGAAAGTCTAATAAGGCGACCTTATCCGGTGACGGCAGCCCTCCTCTGCCTATGGTGTTCGTTCTTTTCAAATGTACAATCTAATACATAACTATTTAAAAGAGCCGGTAACGAAGCACAAGCTGGCCACGAAAAAAGGCAGAATAGGTCAAGCAGACCAATTCATTCTCCTTTAGCCTGTTCCCATCGTATTTGGAGGAAGAATGAAAGATACCACGAAGAACACATACCGCGAAAGGATGCTCACTGTTCTTTTACACATCCAGTCCAACCTGGACAACGAGCTGTCCCTTGATTCCCTCGCTGCGCTAACCCACTTCTCGCCCATTCATTTCCACCGCATATTCAAGGGCATGATGGGCGAGACAGTTATAGAGCACATCCGCAGAATCCGCCTGGAGCGAGCCGCCTTGCAATTGGTTTGCAACCAAAGCAGTGTTACCAATGCGGCCTTTGATGCCGGATATGAAACCGTAGAAGCCTTCAGCCGGGTGTTCAAAAAGATGTTTGGATGCCCTCCTTCCAAATACAGGGAAACACGCTGGGCAGTCATGCTTGAACAGCTCCCCGGCACGATCCATTACCTGCCCGAAAACGCGCGCATCGGGTTAAACATCTTACCAACAGGAGAAAGAGAAATGGATGTACGCATTGAAGAGGTAGCTCCGGAGAAGGTTGCTTTCGTGCGCCATACAGGACCCTACGAGAAATGCGAAACGGCCTGGGACACTCTGTGTTCCTGGGCCTTCCCCAAGGGACTATGCAACATGCAAACGAAATTCATCGGTGTCTGCTATGACGACCCGCAAGTAACCCCGCCAGATAAGGTCCGATACGATGCCTGCATACCGGTGCCGGATCAAGTCAGCGGGGAAGGTCCGGTAGGCGTGCAGACGCTGGAGGGCGGACACTACGCAATCGTCACCCATAAAGGACCGTATTCAAAGCTGGAAAAGACCTACGCCCAGTTAATGGGACAATGGCTCCCCCAAAACAGCTATGAGCTACGGGATACGACTCCAGGGTTTGAGGTCTATCTCAACGATCCCCAAACGACCCCGCCTGAAGAATTATTAACCGACATTTTCATCCCTCTGAAATAAGAAAAGGCCTGGCGATTACTCGCCGGGCCTTCTTTTTGGCATGGATATGAAGACGTCCTAGAACTCAAGGCTCTTAGGCGTCCTCGGAAAGGGTATGACATCGCGAATATTGGACACACCCGTCACCAGCATGAGCATGCGCTCGAACCCCATGCCGAATCCGGCGTGAGGGGCCGTGCCGTAACGGCGCGAATCAAGGTACCACCAGTACTCTTCCTTATCGAGTCCCATTTCGTCCATACGGGCTGTGAGCACGTCCATGCGCTCCTCACGCTGGCTGCCGCCGATGATCTCGCCGATGCGCGGCACCAGACAGTCCATGGCGGCCACGGTCTTGTTGTCGTCGTTCATGCGCATGTAAAACGGCTTGATGGTCTTGGGGTAGTCATAGACATAGACCGGCTTCTTGAACTTTTCCTCGCACAGATAACGCTCGTGCTCGGTCTGGAGGTCAATGCCCCACTCCACAGGATACTCGAACTGTTTCTTGGTCTTCTTGAGGATGTCGACAGCCTCGGTGTACGGCAGCCGCACGAAAGGCTCCTTGAGAATGGTTTCCAAGGTTCCCATGAGGGATTTGTCCACCCACTGGGCAAACAGCTCCACGTCGTCGGCGCAATTGTCGAGCATGTGCGTAATCAGATACTTGATCATTTCCTCACCCAGATCCATGTCATCGCTCAAGTCGGCAAAGGCGATTTCCGGCTCGATCATCCAGAACTCGGCCACATGGCGCGGGGTATTGGAGTTCTCGGCCCGAAAGGTGGGACCAAAGGTATAGCAGTCGCCCAGGGAGAGCGCGAACATTTCCACGGAAAGCTGACCCGACACGGTCAGGCTGGACGGCTTGCCGAAGAAATCGTTTTCTGCTGGCTCTTTGCTGCCCGCCTCCAGGGAGGTCACACGGAACATCTCGCCCGCGCCCTCGCAATCGGAACCGGTGATGATCGGCGTATGGATGTAGAAGAAATCCTTGTCCGCAAAGAACTTGTGCACTGCCTGAGCCAACTTCGAACGCATGCGAAACATGGCGCCAAACTTGTTGGTCCTGGGCCGCAGATGGGCGATTGAGCGGAGAAATTCGTCGGAATGGCGCTTCTTCTGGAGCGGGAAAGTCTCCTGATCGGCCTCACCAATGACCTCCAGGGTCTTGCCCCGTACCTCCCACTTCTGGCCTTTGCCGGGAGACTCGACCAGTTCGCCCGTTATGGCCACGGACGCACCGGTCCCCACCCGCGTCAAGGACTCCTCAATCTCGGGCGTGTGATCGACCACGACCTGGATGGTGGCCAGGCAGGAGCCGTCATTGAGGGTCAAGAAAGAGAACCCCTTGCTGTCGCGCTTGGAACGCACCCACCCCTTGATGCAGATGTCATCCATGGAAATCGTAGCGTTCAACGCATCCTTTATCTTGGTTCGTTTCATATTTTCATCCTTTTGGTGAATTTTTATCTCGCTCTTAGCCGCTTGACTGAGTAATGGCAACATGAAGGTAGCCATATCGTCTATTGCCACCAGTAGTCAGGTAGGCTATTAACTACGCCCGAACAACAACGATATCAATGTAAGAGGCCCTGGATGGGATTTTTTAGCAAATTGAAAAAAGCCTGGGCAAGCCCCGAAGACGCAGCGCAACAGGCTCTTGAAGAATACAGGAAAGAACAGGGATTGGAGGCCGAAAAGCCCAACATCCCCAAACCGACTCCGGCCGCACAGACTGTTGCGCCTCCCCTCGTAAACGAGGCCGCGCCAACACCCACCGAAGAGTGGCAGGCAGGCCTGACCCTGTCCCTGCGTCAGGCCGAGCCCAAACTCTCCCACTGGCTGAACATCATAGTTGAAGGACTGGACGAGAAAGGCCCGGCCCTATGGGACCGGCTCGCCTTCCTGTTCAAGGCTCTGGGAGCGCCGGAAGACGAAGCCCAGGATTTCATCAGAAAGTTCAAGGCCTGGTTGGACGACATGGGCTACGTGGCCGTGGCCGAATTCAAGTCCGAATTGCAATATCGTCTGGCTCTGGCTCTTGAACTCGAGGATGAGGAGGATGAACGCGATCGGTTGTTCCTCAAACTCTCCGAAGGCATTTCCAAGACTCGCGAGCAGATCACCAAGCGCATCGACAGCCTGCTCTCCTCCCATTCTTCCCTGAACGACGACTTCTGGGATGAATTCGAGGAAATCCTGATCATGGCCGACGTGGGCATGGAGGCCGCAGGCCAACTCATGGACAACCTCAAGGCGCGGGCGCGCAAGGCCGGGACCGACAACCCGGACGATTTCAAGGATATCCTGCGCGAAGAACTGGAAGAAATTTTCAAGGTGCCGCCACGAATCGAGGCCGTGAACCCGCCTGAAGTACTGATGATGGTCGGCGTCAACGGGGTTGGCAAGACCACGACCATCGCCAAACTGGCATACCGCGCCCAGTTGCAGGGCCGCAAGGTACTCATCGCCGCAGGCGACACTTTCCGCGCAGCCGCCATTGAGCAGCTCGAAGTCTGGGCCAACCGCATCGGCGCGGGCTTCTTTGCCAAAGCCGAGGGCTCCGACCCGGCTGCCGTGGCCTATGAAGCCATGGACAAGGCGATCAGCGAGGGGTACGACCTGCTCCTGCTCGACACGGCCGGACGGCTGCACACCAAGACCAACCTCATGGACGAGTTGACGAAGATTCAACGCGTAGTGGGTAAAAAACACGCAGGTGCGCCCCACCGCAACGTCCTGGTCATTGACGCAACCACCGGCCAGAACGCGCTGAGCCAAACCAAACTTTTTCACCAGGCAGTGGGCGTGGACGAAATCATCCTGACAAAACTCGACGGCACGGCCAAAGGTGGCGTTGTGGTCGCCGTAACATTACAAAACAAACTCCCGATCACCTTTGTGGGGCTCGGCGAGAAGATGGAAGACCTTCGCCCGTTTGACGGCAAGGACTTTGCCAAGGCTTTGCTTACATAAACCTCAATTAACAACGGTGACTATCGTGTCCGAAGAATTCAAAGATCGTAATGGCGTGGAAGAAGGCGAAGCGTCCTTCGCCGAACTGTTCGAACAGTACAGCGAAGGCGGCGGGGATGACCTGAGCATCGGCGACAAGGTGTCCGGCACCGTCATCCAGGTGGGCGAGACTTCGGTCTTTGTGGACACCGGAACCAAGCTTGACGGCGTGGTGGAAAAAGCTGAACTGCTGGACGAGGACGGCAACTGCACCGTTGCCGACGGCGACACGGTTGAGTTATACGTGGTCGGCAAGGATTCGGGCGGCATCAAGCTGTCCCGCGCCATCTCCGGCATCGGCGGCCTGGCCATGCTCGAAGAAGCTCAAGCCGGCGGCTTGCCCGTGGAGGGCAAAGTGGAATCCACCTGCAAAGGCGGATTCAACGTCACCCTTCTGCAACGACGTGCATTTTGCCCCGTAAGCCAGATCGACGCCCGCTTTGTGGAAACCCCCGAGGAATACGTGGGCAAAACCTTTGAATTCCTCGTCACCAAGCTGGAACAGCATGGTCGCAATATCGTGGTCTCCCGCCGCTCCCTTATCGAACGCGATGCCGCCGAATCAGCAGAAACCTTTATCTCCGAGACCAAAGTGGGCGACGAAGTGGAAGGCACCATAACCCGGCTGGCCGGTTTCGGCGCCTTTGTTGAAATCCTGCCCGGACTGGAAGGATTGGTCCATATCTCCCAGATTTCCTATGGTCGCATCGGGCATCCCGAGGAAGCGGTCACTGTAGGACAAAAGGTCAAAGCCAAGATCGTCCGCATGGAGAATGACGACAAGGGCCGTCTGAAGATATCCCTGTCCATGAAGGAATTGGCTCAGGATCCGTGGGACACCCTCTCCTCCACTTTCGCCGAAGGCGATATGGTCACCGGCAAGGTCGTCCGTCTGGCCGACTTCGGTGCATTCGTCGAAATTGCACCCGGCATCGACGGCCTGGTCCACGTATCCGAAATGAGCTACACAAAGCGCGTAAACAAACCTGCGGACTTCGTCTCTGAAGGTGACCAGGTCACGGTCAAGATCAAATCCATCGACCCGGATCAGCGGCGCATCGGCCTGTCCATGAAGGACGCCGAAGGCGACCCCTGGGGCGACGTGGCAGAGCGCTATCAGGCAGGCCAGAAAGTCCAAGGCACCGTGGAGAAGCTGGAACAGTTCGGCATTTTCATCCAGCTTGAACCGGGCATTACCGGCCTGCTGCCCAAGTCCGTCATTGCCCGCTCTGAAAAGCCTGCCACCTATGAAAAACTGCATGCCGGAGACACCGTGGAAGTGGTCATCGGCCAGGTCAAAACGGCTGAACGCAGGATATCCCTGACCACTGGTGACGTACAGGACGACGGTGACTGGAAGGAGTTCGCTCCCAAGAAACAACAGTCCTCGGGAAATTCCGGAAACATGGGCCTGCTCGGCACCAAACTCCAGGCAGCCTTCGACAAAAAAAAATAGGTACCCTACACGAGTGATAAAGCCCGGTTCCGAAAGGCAACCGGGCTTTTTTCTTATATTCCCTTTTTTATAAATCCGGGCTATGGATTTGGCAATTCAAAGCTCACTCAACTATGAACCGCACAATTCTCTATATACTATTGCTTCTTTTGGCAGTGCCAGCACATGCTGAAGTCATCAAAGTAGCCACCTCCGCTTATTGCCCATTGGCATGTTCCCCGGAGGAATACCCTCACGACGGCATCATGCATGAAGTCCTTCGCAAAGCCTTTGCCGGTACCGAATACACACTGGACTTCACTTACATGCCCTACGGCAGGGCCATCCAGGAGACACTGGACGGCCTCCATGACGTTGTGACCTATGCCGGAACGCCGAATACGCCAGATTTCGTGTTCGTGCGCAATCTGGATATGATCAACGTGGTTCAATTCGCAACCCTTGCAGGAGCCAAATGGAGTTATACAGGCCATGAATCCTTAGAAGACATTCGCTTCTCCACACCTGCCGGATTCAGGACAGGCGACCCCTTCATCGACAATCTCATTACTGGACATGAGCAGAACCCGCCACGAATCAAGACGACATCATCCCCCAGCCCGTCAGAAGCGCAGAGAATCAATCTCCAATGCCTTCTGGAAGGACGTATTGATGCCATGCTAGTAGGTTCCCTTGCATTCAGGCACATTACCCGAAAGACAACTCTGGAGAACAAGCTTCGCCTCGACCAGACCCCGGTGGCGATGTTCTACAACAGAATAGCCTTTTCGCCGAAACACCCAAATGCCGATATCCTGCGAGACATCGTTGAGAACAGAATCAGGGAAATGCGTATATCAGGAGAATTGGGAACCATACTCGACCATTACGGGGTTAAACCTTGACCCCCTGCCTCAGAAAAGCGGCGTAGACTCGGCCCAGAAACCGGGCAATTCAATACGCTGATGATGCAACATCAGCCCCTTTGAGGATTCGCCCTCGCCGTAGAGAGGATCACCGACAATGGAATGGCCTATGGACGCAAGATGCGCCCGTATCTGGTGACGAGCTCCCTTCATGATCAGGCAGCGGACCAGCGAGGTGTTCGCTGTGTTGTCATGGGACAACGCCGTGACATCCGTCCAGCGGCGTATGTCAGAATCTCGAGTCGCCAACACCCTGGTCTTCTTCCGGTCGTCGGAATCCAGCTTGCTCCGAATGGAGACGATGCCGTCCAGTCGTCCATGGACCCGGGCCAGATAAAATTTCTTGATCGCCCCGTCCTCTTCCCGAAGCAGGTAGGCCTCACGGGCCTCAGGGGTAAGGGCCACTAGCAGAAGGCCAGATGTGAGATAATCCAGCCGATTCAACAACACCGGAGAATTTTTTGGAAAAAGCACCGACAAAACGCCTTCGACGCTTGGCTCTTCCTTGCCCGCAATGGCCGCTGAATGTATGTTGCCGGGCTTATTTATGGCCGCAAATCCCGCTTCCTGCTTGACGACCTTCAGTCCCAGTTCTCTCGGTTGCATCCCCTCTCTCCCCTGCAAAATCTCCACATGTTGTCCGGTGCGGACCTTATACCCCGGCCTTTGCACCTTCCCCTCCACCAAAACTCGACCTTCAGTACACAACCGGCGCCTGAGCCGCAAACCGGCACCGGGCAGGACCATTTCCAGGACCTTGTCCAGCCGCCAGCCGTCCGCTTCCGCACAGACATCGAATGCATCGTCCCACGTCATGCGAGGGACCTTACTCATATCCCCAGGCTGCCGCAAGAGTTTCCACTTCCGTTGACGGGGCATTCAAATCGTCCTAAAACGAGTTTCCAATTCAATATACTACATTCAAAAGGACACGAAATGACCGCTGAAGTACTGTGGATATCGGCCAAAGAAATTAATCAACTCGGCATCTCCATGGTTGAAATAATGGACGCGGTTGAAACGGGATTTGCAACGTTAGGCCGGGGGGAAGGCGAAATGCCTGCCAAGATCGGCATCCACCCCCGCGAAGACTGTTTCATCCACGCCATGCCATGCTACCTCGGCGGCGACATCGACCGAGCCGGTGTCAAATGTGTCTCGGGCTACCCGCCCAACCCGGCCAAAGGGCACCCCTACATCACCGGTATCATGGTCCTGAACGATGCCGCCACAGGTCTGCCTCTGGCGGTCATGGACGCGGGATGGGTCACTGCCTGGCGCACAGGGGCGGCCTCCGGCGTCTACGCCCGCCACTTCGGCAATCCCGAAACCACGACCGTGACCATCGTCGGAACCGGCGTTCAGGGCCGCGTCAATCTCCTGGCCATGAAAGAAGTCTTTCCCAAACTCAAACAGGTCCGCTGCTTCGACCTCTTCGGAGCTGCTGTGGAGCGGTTCATCACTGACATGCAGCCTCAATTACCCAATGCCGAATTCATTACCTGTACCGACATGAAAGACGCCGTGACAGACACGGACGTGCTCATCACCTGCACGCCCATCGTGGAATCACCGAATCGGGCCATCCCCTTTTCCTGGATCAAGGACGACTGCCTGGTCATTGCCGTGGACTACGATTCCGCCATCAAGGAAGATGTCTTTCGAGGCGCGAACTTCACCTGCGACAACCGCAACCAGTACGTCTGGACCCAGGAACATGGAACCTACTTCCAAAACGGCTACCCCCTAGCGGCGGACATTGATGCCGACATGTGCGAGGTCTGCGCCGGGCTGAAGCCGGGCATACGTGAAGGCCGTCGCGGAGCCGTACTCATGGGCATCGCCTCCCATGACATCATGACCGCTTCCCTTATCTTCGACCGCGCCGTCAAAGCCGATCTGGGCACCAAGGTAGAACTGTAAACATGACCGGATTCTTCTATGTCCTGGCCGCCGCCTTCATGTGGGGCCTCATCGGCGTTTTCACCAAATACATCCTGGCCGAAGGAATCGGAGCGTTGGAAATAGCTTTCTGGCGGGCCATTTTTGCCTGGGTATTTTTTCTGGTCCATGCGATCATGGCCAAACAGGTCAGGGCACACCGATCCGACCTGCCCGCCCTGCTGGGCTTCGGCGTCATCTGCGTGACCCTGTTCTACGGTGCCTATCAGGTCGCCATCCGTGACGTGGGCGTGGCCATGGCTGCCGTACTCCTTTACACCGCCCCGGCCTGGGTGGCCTTCCTGTCCTGGCTGGTGCTCAAAGAAAAGATGACCACCGTCAAGACAACCTGCGTGGCCATGACCATTCTGGGCGTAGCCTGCATCAGCCTGGGCCCCAAACTCATGAGCGGCAGCACCATCAACCTCAACCTGTTCGGCCTGGCAGCGGGGTTGCTCTCCGGTTTCACATACGCCCTCTACTACATCTTCGGAAAGGCGTTCCTGTTTCGCTATCCCACGCCGACCATTTTCGTCTACGCCTTGCCCTTCGGCGCACTCCTGCTCCTGCCCTTCATAGATTTCACGCACAAATCCCCGCAGGCCTGGATGCTCCTGGCCGTCATGGCCCTGGTCACCTCCTACGGAGCTTTTTCGGTCTACTACGCAGGTCTCAAACGGATGGAGGCCACCCGTGCGTCGGTCATCGCCACCTTTGAACCGCTGGTGGCGTCCGTGTCGGCCTACTTCCTGTTCGGAGAGAAGTTCACCCTGCTCGGCTATGTGGGGTCCTCCCTGATCATAGCCGCCGTGCTTATGGTCATATTGTTCAGATCCGGCGCCAAGACCGTTAGTGCCGAAGAGGTATAGACATGTCCGAACTCAAACAGGTCAAGGCTTCCGCCGGGTCCGGAAAAACATACCAGCTCACCCGCCGTTTCCTGACGCTGTTGGACGCATCCGGCGACACCACCCGCCCCTTCGTGTGCACCAAGGCTCCCGGCAAAGGCTTTTCCTGGCCCGAGATCATGGCCGTGACCTTCACCAACAAGGCCGCCGCCGAGATGAAGGAACGCGTGGTCGACGGACTGAAGGCGAGCGCCCTTTCCCTTGACGACAACCCCGCCTGCTCCCCGGAAACGGCCAGACAGACCCTGAGCGCCATACTGCGCCGCTATCACCGCCTGAACGTCCGCACCATCGACTCCCTGCTGGTCCTGCTGCTCAGGCTCTTTGCCCTGGAGTTCGGCATCCGGCCCGATTTCGAAATCGTGTTCGACGAAAGGGAGCTGTTCAACGCCATCTTCGACCACTACATGGGCATCTGCGAAACAGAAGAAACGGAACATGCCCTGCTGTCCAATGCCCTGACCACCCTGATCATCGACGAGGGCCGTGCCGGTTTCTGGGTTCAGAACACCATCCGCGACCGACTCCGGGAACTGACCAATTGCCTGGATTCCCACAAGACCTCCATCCTGATCGACCAGGACGCCATCAAGGATCTGCTCGCCCTTGAATACGCGGCCCTGGTGAAGGCCGTTGACCGCATGCAAAGCTATCTTGCGGAAACCGGCCTGCCTGTCCACGCCAATTTCCCGAAACTCCTGGCCAAATACGATGGACTCGGACTGTTCGACACCCCGGAATCCAAGTCGGCCTACCTGTACAAGGAGTCCCTCTACGAGTTTGTGAACAAAGCGGGAAAGTCCATGGTGGACGACCGCGCCGAAGCGATCTACGCAAGCTTCAAGGAGACCTGCCTGGGCTACGCCAACGCCCACGCCATCCTTGCCGGAGCCTATTTCCTGGCTCCGGCCATAGGGATCGCCCTGCGCCTGATGAACGGGCTGAACGTACTGCAACGCCAGCGCGGCATGGTTCTCAACTCAAGCGTTGCCAGGCACGTCATCGACCTGCTCTCCGAAGACGGGTCCGTGTCGGAAGCCTACTGCCGACTCGGCTGCCGTTTGCACCACCTCCTGGTGGACGAATTTCAGGACACGAACCGGGATCAATGGCAGGCCATTACCCCCCTGGCCGCAGAATGCCTGGCCAAGGGCGGCAGTCTTTTCTTCGTGGGTGACGTCAAACAGGCCATCTACGGCTGGCGCGGCGGAGACTCCGCCCTGTTCGACGAGGTCATGGTCCAGCCGGACATAGCCGGGCTGGCCGAAAAAGCCGAGGCCGACACCCTGCCGGACAACTGGCGCAGCTTCCGCAACGTGGTGGAATTCAACAATGGCTTTTTCAGCAATCTCGAAGACCCTGACATGGTCGCCGATCTGGCGGACAAGCTCTTTTCCGGCGCTCCAAACGATTTCAAAGGAGATTTCACAGGTCAGGTAAACCGCAGCTTCTTCAAATGCGCCCAGTCCCTGCCTGCCAAAAGCATGGAGACCGGAGGCTACGTCCGCATGGAGCGACTCCCGGCGGATGGCGATACCGAAGAATCGACCCTGGAACGGCTGGACGCACTCATGGACGACCTGACCGCCCGGCGCAGTTACCGGGACATCGGCATCCTGGTCCGCTCCCACAAGCATGCCTCTCTGGTCTGCGACCTGCTGGTGCAAAAGAACATCCCGGTGATCACGGAAAACTCGCTGCAACTGGACCGGCATCCCGTGGTGCGCCAACTGGCCGGACTGCTCGGGTTCCTGGATTTTCCCCGGAACGACACCGCCTTCCTGACCTTCATCGGCGGAGCCGAACTCTTCCTTGCGGAATCGGGATTGGCCGAAGCGGACCTGTTGGACTGGCTGGTCACCCCTAGGAAAAAACCGCTCGGCGTCCATTTCCGGGAGGAGTATCCGAAATTGTGGCAGCGATTCATCGAGCCGTTCTTCAATCAATCCGGCCTGATGACCCCGTACGACCTGACCATGGAAGCCATCCGCGTCTTCCGTGTGCTGGAGCGACACCCCGAAGCGGAACTCTACGTGCGCCGCTTCCTCGAAGTGGTCCACCTGGCCGAAGAAAACGGATACGGCTCTCTCTCTGCCTTCCTCGACTTCTGGGAAGAAAAATCCGACCAGGAAAAGGTTCCCCTGCCCGAAAACATCGATGCCGTGCGCATCATGACCATCCACAAGGCCAAGGGGTTGGAGTTCCCGGTGACCATCGTCCCCTTCCACAACTGGGACGCGAAAAAGGACAGAAATTTCATTGTGCAGGAATTCAAGGGCCACGAGATGCTGGTCCCCATGAAAAAAGAACTGGGCCAGCCCTATTTCGAGAGCCTGGGACGCACCGTGCAGGAACAGCTCAACCTTCTCTACGTGGCCTGGACCAGGGCGCGCGAAGAACTCTACGGGTTCTTTACGGAAAAACCGGTCAACTCCCCGGCGCTGGCCGTCATGGACCTGCTCCTGGACCTGGACGACCACGGGATATTCGAGCAGGGACTGACCCCGGTGGAAACCTGTCCGTCCAGCCGTGCGTCCGTACCGCAGCCGCAACAACTGCCTGACAATGACACGAGCGTCGACCTCATGGCATGGCTGCCCAGACTGCGGGTCTACCGCCACAATCTGGATGATTATTTCTTCAATGAACGCATGCGCGGCGAGGTGGCGCACCGGGTCATGGAGCATCTCCGCGTGACCGACGACGATTCCGCCGACGCCCTCCGGGCAGTACGCCTCGCCTGCGAGGACTTCCCGGAGCTGGGCGCACTGGCCGAAGACGAACGAAAGACGCTGGCCAGCGACCTGCACGCCATGGCCTTATGGGCCCTTGGCGAAGACCGTCTGCGCTCCTGGCTCGCCCGTGGCGTGCGCGAACCGGAACTCATGGACGACAAAGGACAATTCAAGCGGCTGGACCTGCTCTATACGGACGAGGCAACCGTGATCGTGGACTTCAAAACCGGGCAGCCCACCCCAAAAAATGATGCGCAGGTACGGAAATACATGACGATACTCGATGCCATGCCGGGTTACGGTTCACCCTCCGGCTTTCTGGTGTATCTTGACCTCCGGGAAATTCGTGCAGTCGGGAGGGAGGCGTAAATGCGAACCATTCCCCTGATACCGTGGCAGATCGATTTCATGCCTGCCCTGACCGACATGGTGGTCGAGTTCGACAACCTTGCCGACCTGATCGTCCTCTTCCCGCACAACCGCCCGCGCCGCCATCTCAAGGGGATGCTCGCGGGCCACCACGACATGAACCGCCCCGCGTTCATGCCGCACATGACCTCCATTGCGGACTTCATGACAAACCTGCACCGGCAATTGGCCCCGCAGCCGCCGGTCAAAGCCAACCAGCTCGATCTGGTCGAGTTGCTCCATCAGGTTGTCCGCGACCTTGGCGAACGGCAGGGAAGCATCCTTGCCCGATTGCCCGAACTTGATCGTGAAGCCTTTCTTCCCTGGGGCATGTTGTTGGCCCGACTCATGGACGATCTCCTGCGCCAGGCCATTGATCCGCAGGATCTCAAGTACATGGAAGGCGAGGTCTCGTCCTTTGCCGCCGGTCTGCTCGAACAGTTGCACGACATCCACGAGGCGTATCTCTCCAGGCTTGAAGCCAAGGGATGGACCACCCCGGGCCTGAGCGCCCGATTCATCCTGAACAACATGAACTCGGTGACCGAGGCCTTGCGCGGAAAAACCATCTTTGCAGCCGGGTTCTACGCATTGAGCGGCACCGAAGACAACCTGTTCAAATCCCTCTGGGAACAGGGCATACTGCTCCCGATCCTGCACTCCGACCCAGCCCTGGCAACCGGCGGACAACCGCACTGGGCCGCAGCCGAGCATGTGGCCTGGCTCCGGCGATGGCATGTCGGAGCCGAAATCCCACCCGATGCGGAAACCGCTCCCGGAACACCGCAAATCCGGTTCTGCGAGGGGTACGACCGCCACTCGCAACTGGCCGGGCTGGCCAAAGACATGCAAAAATGCGCCACTCTCGATGCTACCGCAGTGGTCCTGCCCGACGAAGGAGCGCTCCTGCCCGTACTGCACATGCTGCCGGACGTGGACCCGGACCTTGAGCCGAACATTTCCATGGGATACCCGCTGGAGCGGACCTCCCTGGCCCGCCTCATCGAGACCCTGCTCACCCTGCAGGAGAATCGCAGCAAGGATGGGCGGTATTACTGGAAAGACTTTATCGCACTGATCCGGCACCCCTACCTGCGACTGCTCGGATCGGAAAACCGACCCCTCAGACCCATTTTCCATCTCTGGGAAGCGAACATCCGCAATGGGGACAAATTCGTGGATCCCCTGGCCTGGGAACCGCCATGGGAAGAGGATGCCCTGGAGAACGTGGACCAGGCCGAAGCCGCCCCCCTGCTCCGGGATATCCTGCACTGCTGCCTGACGACTTTCGAATCCGCCCGCAGCCTGGCCGAACTCGGCAACGCTCTGGCAGGCGTGGTCACCCTGCTGCACACCAGGGGCGAAAGGCTCTGGCATACCTATCTTATCGACGCCGAGTGCCTGTTCCGGCTGACCAACTCCGTCATCCCGCAACTCAAGAGCGCGGAAATGAGCCATGAACCGTTCAGCCGGTCAACGCTCCATTCCTTCCTGCGCAGGATGCTCTCCCTGGAACGCGTCTCCTTCGAGCCCGACCCCTTGTCCGGGCTGCAGGTGCTCGGTGTGCTGGAAACCCGCCTGCTGCACTTCAACAGACTCTTCATCCTCGATGCCGTGGAGGAACGCCTGCCCGGCACCAACCCGTATGACCCGCTCCTGCCCGACCCCCTGCGCAAACTGCTCGGCCTGCCGGATGCCCGCGAACGGGACAATGTCTCGGGCTACAACTTCTATCGCCTGCTCATGGGCGCCGAAGAGGCGGTCATATATTACCAAAACGGCGTCCAACCGGGCCTGCTCGACTCCAAGTCCGTGCGCAGCCGCTTCGTGGAACAGCTCCTGTGGGACCGGGAGCAGGAAGCGCAACGGCTCCTGACAACGGATGACGCCCTCATCCACGCCGTGACCTTCCCGGCCAGTTCGCTGCCGTCAGGCCCTTCGCCCATTTCCATGACCGATTCCATCCGCGAAGCCTTGATGGACAAACTGCGCGAAAAGGGCCTCTCTCCGTCCAGCCTTGACCGGTACATGAACTGCCCGAAACAGTTCTTCTATTCCTACCTCACCAATGTCCGCCCGGTTGCCACGGTGGACGAGGAAGGGGACAAGAGCGAGTTCGGCTCCCTCATCCACGAGGTCCTCAAGGACTTTCTCACGCCCTACATCGGCGTTGAGACCGAATTGTGCAAGCTTGACAGCGCGCCCCTGCTGGCAGCCTTCACCGAAAGATTCAGAACCAGCCCCCTTTACTCACGCCTGCCCCTGGACACCCGTATGGGACTCATGGAAGCCGGACGCTATCGACTGGGCCTGTTCCTGACGAACCAAAAGACAGCCACCCTGCTCGGATTGGAAAAAACACTGAAATCACAGATCGAAGCATATGGCGTGACCGTTCCCCTGAACGGACAGATCGACCGCATGGAACGACGCGGCGAAGGTGTTTTCATACTGGACTACAAGACCGGCAACGCCCAACTGCCCCGGAAGGATTTCTGGCAGGACATGGAACTGCAAGACAGAATGGCTTCATTTGACCGGGACGTGGTCGACCCCACCCTGTTGCCCGACCTGTGCCGCTCCGTTCGCAGTGTCCAGCTCCCGGCCTACGTCCATCTCTACAACGAAAGCGAACACACAGCACCGACAAACGCCGGACTGATCAAACTTGCAGACAACGGCAAGGAACAACTCCTCTTTAATCAGAAATGGACTGACGAGGAACTGGCCGAAGCAGTGGACGACCGGACGCCGCTGCTGATACAAACCCTGATCCGCCACATGGTGCTGGCCTCCCGCTTTGCACCGCAGCCCGGAGAGCGCTGCAAGTGGTGCGACTTCACCAACCCATGCGGGCAGACCCCGCCGAAAGACAGGAACAGGTAACCCATGCAATACAGCCAGGGCAGCATCGGCAGGATATTCACCCTGCGCCTTGAAGACGACGAGCGGGTGCCGGACTGCATCGAGCAATTCGCACGCGATCACGACATCAAAGCCGCCATGTGCACCATGATCGGCGGCATTGACCGGGGCAACATCGTGGCCGGGCCGAAAGACGGCGAGTCCCCAGTCATCGACCCCATTCTCCATGCCATAGGCGAGGCGCACGAAGTCCTGGCTATGGGCACCCTGTTTCCCGACGAATCCGGCGAACCGGTCCTACACATGCACGCCGCACTGGGTCGCGACGGTCAGACCCGCACCGGCTGCATCCGTCCCGGTCTGGACGTCTGGCTGGTGGGCGAAGTGATCATCATGGAAATTCTGCACACCGACATGTTGCGCAAGAAAGAAGCCAAGAGCGGCCTGGCCCTGCTCTGCAAGGGATAAACCGATGTTTGCAGCACACACCGTCATCTGCGGCGCAGGCATCCTCGGTCTGACCATCGCCCGCGAACTTATCAAGGCCGGATGCGGTGACATCATCATTTTCGACAAGGAATTAGCGCCAGGCAAGCACGCCTCGGGTCGGAACAGCGGTGTGCTCCATGCGGGCATATACTATGATCCCGGCACACTGAAGGCAAAGATGTGCCTGGAAGGAAACCTCCGCATGCAGGCTTACTGCGAAGCACACGGCCTGCCGCTCTTCAAGTCGGGCAAGGTTATCGTGGCCAGAACCGAAGACGAGTTGCCCACCCTTGACGAATTGGAACGGCGGGCAACGGCCAACGGCGCCACCGTGGAGATGATCGACGAAACCCAACTGGCTGAAATCGAACCCAATGCCCGGACAGTCCAACGCGCCCTTCACTCACCACTCACCAGTGTGGTCGATCCGAAAATGATCCTGACGGCCATGAGGGATGAGCTGGAAAGAAGCGGCAAAGTCCGGTTCTTCTTCGACACCCGATTCACGGGAGCCGGGACAAACATGGTCCACACCAGTCAAGGAGATATCGGCTACGACCTGTTCATCAACGCAGCCGGAGCTTACAGCGACAAGGTGGCCCAGTCTTTCGGCATTGCAAAGAACTACCGACTGCTTCCCTTCAAAGGCATTTACAAGGTATTGCGAAAACCCGCGGCGGACAAAATCAGAGGGTCCATCTACCCGGTTCCCAACATCAAGAATCCGTTTCTGGGAGTCCATTTCACCCGCAGCGTCCATGGTGACGTGTACGTCGGTCCCACGGCCATCCCCGCCTTCGGGCGGGAAAACTACGGAATTCTCAAGGGACTGGACTCGGAACTCTTGTCAATCCTATCCCGCGACCTATATATGTTTATGAAGAACGAAAAATTCAGGCAGGTCGCCTTGGAAGAACCTCGCAAATATTCTTCCAATTATTTTTTCAACGATGCGGCCAAACTGGTGAAACATATCACCCCACACGACGTACTCCCCTCATCCAAGGCGGGCATACGTCCCCAATTGGTGGATATCGAAACCAACGAGCTGGTCATGGATTTCGTGGTAAAACGACATAACAACAGCGTTCACATCCTCAACTCGATCTCCCCGGCATTTACAAGTTCCATGTATTTCGCCGAGTTAGTCGTCAAGGAATACACGACAACCCCTTGATGCCTGTTTCAAACAATCGTTTATCTTGACTTGACCTTCAATTCAGCGCAAGGGACATCTAGCATTAGTAATATACGAGGTATGAGAATGAAACTTCCGAGTCTCAATTTTGGTGATTTAAGCGCCAGACTGCCCATCATTCAGGGTGGAATGGGTGTGGGTATTTCCCTCTCCGGCCTGGCAAGTGCCGTTGCAAATGAAGGCGGCGTAGGCGTCATTGCCACATCCATGATCGGCATGCGAGACCCGCAGCGGGCCAAAGACCCCATCGGGGCCGACCGCCGGGGTTTGATCGACGAAATCCGCAAGGCGCGGGCCAAGATGACCGACGGACTGCTCGGTGTGAATATCATGTGCGCCCTGACCAACTACGGCGACATGGTCCGCACTTCCATCCGCGAAAAGGTGGATCTGATCATATCCGGTGCCGGTCTGCCCCTGGACCTGCCGGGCTATCTCCGCGAGATGTCCGGAGAGATGAAAGAGGAGCTGCGCACCAAACTCGTGCCGATAGTCTCCTCTGGCCGTGCGGCCTCCATCCTGTGCCGCAAGTGGGCAAATAAATTCGATTATCTTCCTGACGGTTTTGTGGTGGAAGGCCCCAAGGCTGGCGGTCATCTCGGTTTCAAGGCCGAGCAGATCGACGACCCCGACTACCAATTGGAAAAAATTCTGGCCGAAGTGGTCGAGGCCGTGACGCCTTTCCGCGAACAGCATAAAAAGAATATCCCGGTCATCGCTGCCGGTGGTGTCTACACCGGTGAAGATATCGCCCGTTTTCTCGAGATGGGCGCCTCTGGGGTGCAAATGGGCACCCGCTTCGTGGCCACCAAGGAATGCGATGCCGATGAGGCCTTCAAGCAGGCCTATGTCAACGCGCACAAAGAGGACGTGACCATCATCAAGAGTCCGGTAGGCATGCCCGGCCGGGCCTTGAAGAACGCCTTCCTTGACGCCGTGGCCTCGGGACTCAAAAAGCCCAAGAAGTGCATGCACAAGTGCCTGCATTCCTGCGCCGAGGAAAAGTCCCCCTACTGCATCGCCCAGGCCCTGGTTAACGCCTACAAAGGCAGACTCAAGCACGGCTTTGCCTTTGCCGGCGCCAACGCCTACCTCGTGGATAAGATCGTTACGGTCAAGGAACTGATGACATCACTCAGGGAAGACGCCGAACGCAAATTCCAAGAAGCCGAGAAGATTCTGCGCGGCTAGACATTATCCATCTGAAACACAAAAAGGCCTTCCATACGGAAGGCCTTTTCATTCATTGGTGCCTATTCGAAGCGACGAGCGGTGATGATGGAAACAGGGTCCACAGGGACATCGGCAAACCCCTGGTACGTCTTTGTCCTGGCCTTGCTGATCTTGACGGCCACGTCCATCCCGTCAACCACTTCCCCGAACACGCAGTAGCCGAAGTTTTCGTCTTCTTCCCCGGTATGATCCAGGTCCGCGTTATCCGCCACATTGATGTAGAACTGTGAAGCGGCACTGTGCGGTTCCGGCAGACGCCCCATGGCAACCGATCCGGTAACGTTCTTCAGTCCGTTGGCGGCCTCGTTCTCGATAGGTTCGTGGGTCTCCTTCTCCTGCATGGAAAAGGTCAGCCCGCCCGTCTGGATCATGAACCCCTTGATAACCCGGTGAAACAAGGTGCCGTCATAAAATTTCTCATCCACGTAGCGGAGAAAGTTCTCCACTGTTTTCGGTGCCTTGTCAGGGAAAAGTTCAATCAGAATTTCGCCTTCCGGGGTCTCCAGAAGAACCATGGGATTTTCCATTATCTACTCCGTATCATGTGTTGTTTTTATCAGAATCACCCACCCCGGCCAGCGGGTGGGCAGAGTCATATACCTGCATGATGCGCTGCATGTCCAGATGCGTATAGCGCTGTGTCGTGGTCAGGTTCTCGTGTCCCAAAAGCTCCTGCACGCTGCGCAGGTCTGCCCCCGCCTCAAGGAGATGGGTGGCGAAACTGTGCCGAAGCATATGCGGATGGACATCCTTGGGCAACCCGGCCAACTGGGCCAGCTTGGCCACGATGCGATTGGCCTGCCGCCGATTCAGCCGTTTGCCCGCCCGGACGCTGAGAAACAACGCCTGCTCGGAATAATCGTCCTTGAGAAATGCGTGGCGCTGCTCCATGTACCGCCGTATGCGCTGGATGGCCGCCCCTGAAAGAGGAACAATGCGCTCCTTGCTTCCCTTGCCCACAACACGAATCATGTCGGAATCCACATCGTTGAGATCAAGGCCGATGGCTTCACTAATGCGCAACCCGGAACCGTAGAGCACTTCCGCCAGGGCAATATCCCGCAACCCCTCGGGGTCCGGCTCCACGGCCGCCTCCATCAAGGACACGGCCTGATCCACGTTGAGCATCTGCGGATGCCGCTTTTCCTGCTTGGGGTTACGGATACCCGCCATGGGGTCTTTGGCAACCTGCTTGTGCCGCATGAGATATTTAAAATATGCCCGCAGACTGGAGAGCTTGCGGCCCATGGACGTCTTGGATATCTGCCGCCGATGCAGTTCGGCCAGGAACCCGCGCACATGGTCCCGGTTGACGCGGTTCGGTCTTTCCAGCGACTGCTTTCTGGATTTCAAGAAAACCTGGAACTGTTCAAGATCGGTCCCATACGATCGGACAGTGGCTTCGGAATACCCCTTTTCCACCGCAAGATACGCGAGAAATCCCCGAACGAAATCGCCCTGTTCGTTACGCCTTTCGTTGATCGATGACATAGCTGCTCTTGGGATCTTCCTTGGCTTTCTTCTTCAGCTCCATGGCAATGGAAGAAACCTCTCCATAATGCTGAATCTGTTTCCCGGTGTTGACCACCACGGCCAGGGAAATGGCCATGAGCGGAAAGACCTTGGTATTGCCCTCCCGGTCAATGGAGGTGATGTTGCCCCGCTTGCGATCATCCGGGTCATAAAAATGGGGCACGATGTCGTCAAAGGCCGCAATGATGCGCTTGCAGGCGTCTTCCACCTTGTCCGGCGGCAGGATGAACACGAAATCGTCGCCACCCACATGCCCCACGAAACTCTGCACCCCCTGGTAGCTGCGGATGGTGTTGACGATAAGCCGGGCGGACATCATCAGAATTTCATCTCCTCGGGAGAAGCCGTACTTGTCATTGTAGGACTTGAAATAATCAAGGTCGCAATAGGCCAGGGCAAAATCGTCGCCATTGTCGATGAGCTGCTGAATGCGCTGGATTATCGAGGTGTTGCCCGGCAGTTTGGACAGCGGATTGGCATCCAGGGCGCGCATGGCGCGGCACAGCGTCAGGTTGATGCGATCGCGCACCTCGGCCGGATTGAACGGCCGGACCAGAAAATCGTCAACTTCCACCTGGTTCCAGTTCCACGGCTCTTCCACGTCGATGGGGTCCACGCACATGACCACCGGCAGTTGGCGGTACACGTTTTCACTCTTGACCAGATTTGCGACCTCCTGGCCGGTGATATCCTTGAGACGATTGTCCACCACCAAAAGATCCGGCGGTTCATTGAACATGTGCTCGATGGCCTTGGCCCCTTGGGTAAAGACCGTGAATTCCATGACATCGGGAGACCATAATGTTTGCAACATCTCGGCAAGAAACTTGTCCGGCGAAAGCAAAAACCCCGTCTGCTTGCGCTGAAACAGGGATTCTTCAAGGGTTTTGTTCATATGAAACAACCTATCACCGGCCGGGGGTGCAGGTCAAAAGTTAGTGTGGAACCGCTAAAAAGTCAGATCGGAAACTTCGATAAGCTGGTCGGACATCTCATCCATGACCTTGTCGAGATCGCTCATCTTGAATTTGAGCTCGATGAGCGCCTCGGGACGGAGATAGGCTGTCTGGTCGTCACCGGAATTACCGAACTCGAGCAACCGGACCAGGAAATCACCGATGTGGACCACGCAGGACATGGGTTTGTAGAACTCGGCCAATTGCGGGGTATGATGGCGGCTCATGGCTTCGCGGATATTGGGCGGCAAACCCCAGTGCCGGGCGAGCCAGGCGTTGATGCGGTCGTGCCCGAAGCCCAGAACATCCTTCTCGGCTTGGAAATAGGTCATCTGCTTGACCTGGACCGTATCGAGAATGGAGGCGTGCAGTTCCGGGAGCTGGACCGCTGTGACGACCTTGCCCAGGTCATGGAGCAAACCGGCCACGGCATACTCTTCCGGGTCCTCGAACCCGGCCCGGCGGGCAATGATGTTGCATGCTGTGGCACACCCAAGACTGTGCTCCCACAGCCCCTTCATGGCCTGAACCATCATGTCGAAAACCGAAGTGGATATGATGATGCCCCGGACCACGTTGAACCCCAGAAGCACCAGCGCGTGTTGAATGGAGCTTATGCGACCGGGAAAACCGTAAATCGGCGAATTGACCATCTTGAGAACCTTGGCGGACAGCACCTGGTCCGTGGAAATGACCTTGGCAATGGCTTCACTGGAAGCATCCGGGTCCTCCACGAGCATGGTCAACTTTTCCAGGACGTGCGGGAGTGTCGGCAGGTCCTTGACCTGAAGGATTTCTCCCTTAACACTGGTTTTCAGATCTTCGTCCATTCCTATGCCCCGCTCCCGCCGTTTTCGACTTCCGCCTCGTCCTCGTTGGACTCGATGCTCTTCATGGCTTGCATCTTGGCCTCCTGGGCCGCAGCCTTGATCTGGAAATACTGCCCCATGCGATCTTTGACCCGCGTCATCCATTTGTCGTCGGCATGTTTTCGGAACAAATAGTCGAGTCGGTCCTTGCGTTCGCCCCACTTGGTACCGGAGCCAGCCCCCCCCATATCCACGGGATGCCCCTGCACGGTGATCCGATCGATTTTCATGGCCTCCAATCGGGAAATGAGGCTGTCCGTCAGCTCCATACCCTCGGCCATGATGGTCATGCCCCCCTCCTTGGTGACGGGCTTGGCCAGCTTCATGCCTGCAGCGGCGAGATTGATGGGTATTTTTTGCATGCGATAAAGCTTCTGTACGGTTTAAGGTTCAAAGGAAAAGTACACTTCGACCGGATTTCCCACAACCCCGAAGATCAGACTTTATCAAAGAATATCAGACATCCCATCAGCACAAAGGCGACTGCCGCAATCTTTTTGATAACCTGCGGCGAGATGTACTGACAAATGAACTGGGCAAACATGACTCCAAGGAAACTGACAAGAACCAAGGCCAGAGAAGAACCGAGGAACACTGTCCAGGGTTTTTGCGTCTTGGCCGTCATGAGCATGCAGGCAAGCTGCGTCTTGTCGCCCAGTTCGGCGACGAATAGAGTTCCAAAGGTCGTGGCTAGCAATTTCCAATCCATGTTTTCCTCTGCTATTTATGATTCCCGCACAAGATACCACATGCCGGGCAACTGCTGCACGGCACCACGCATCTCAAGCATGAGCAATATGCGGCTGATGGTGGAGGAATCCAAATCCAACTGCCGCCCCAGGGCGTCGATATGCATCTTGTCCGTCGTATCGAGAAGATCCAGCACCCGTTTCTCGTCTTGGTTCAAAGCCATGGAATCCCGATCGGCACGAGATGTCCGCCTTTGCGATGCAGTTGAAGACGCCCCCTCCGGCTTCCCTGTTTTTTTATTATTCTTAACCACAGCCTTTTCCACATCAACCCCTTTCTCATCCCGAGCCGGGGCCGGATCAGGCACATGGGCCAATTCACGGGCAAAGTCGTAGCGCAGAATCTCGACAATATCGGCGGCGGATTCAATGAGGGCCGCCCCCTGCTTGATGAGTCGATGGCAACCGGTGAATGTCGGCTGCCCAATGGGACCGGGCACTGCAAAGACATCCCGTCCCTGCTCTCCGGCCAACCGGGCCGTGATCAGGCTGCCGCTATTGTGAGCGGCCTCAGCCACCAGCACCCCCAGCGCAAGCGCGCTGATGATACGATTCCGATAGGGAAAATAACCGCCCCGAGGTTCTTCTCCGGGGCCATGCTCCGTGACCACCAGCCCTTTGCGGTAAAGCTCCTGCCTGACGTCGGCATTGCCAGTGGGGTAGTCTATATCCAAACCGCACCCAAGGACCGCGATGGAACTGCCGATCCCCTTGAGGCCACCCAGATGCGCCTGCCTGTCGATACCGAGCGCAAGGCCGGACACCACGGTAATGCCGATTTTCGAGAGCTGCGCGCTGATGCGCCCGGCTGTTTCCAGCCCCAGACGGGTGCATTCCCTGGCACCGACTACGGCCACACCGGGATTCTTGAAAAGCGTGATGTCCCCACGCACATACAGCATGGACGGAGGATCGGCTATCATCTTGAGCGCATCGGGAAACCTTGGATCGAACCAGGTGACAAAATCCATCTCCTGCTTGAGCACCGCCTTGTATTCCCGCTCGGCCTTCTCCCTCCAGACCTCCCCGGCGCAGGCCACGGCCACAGCGTTGCCAGCCAACGACAGCACGGGCCATCGCGCCGCGTCCTGCACGGCATCGAAAGCACTCGGATAATGGGCGAACAATTCCTTCCACACCTTGGGACCAAGGCGGGGCGTATGTTTGAGGGCCAGGCAGGAAAAAAATTCTTTTTGCAGATCCATGGAAACGCAGTTCCTCTCAAAAGCAGCATGGCCGGACCCCGAACATGGCGAGATACCGGCCATTCATGCCATTCATGGTCAATGCAGACGTCAGCCGCCCAAACGCTTCAGTTCCTTACGGGCCAGACCGGCGGCATCGGAATCCGGGAAATCCTCCAGCAGAGCACGCATGTAAAAAACCGCGTTGTCCCGGTCTCCGACCCGATCATAGGACATGCCTATCTTGAGCATGGCCGAAGCGGATTTGTCGTGCTTGGGGAATCGCCCCGTAACCTCCTTGAAGGTCAGTATTGCCTGGGCATAATCCTTCTGAGAATAGTAGGTCTCCCCTTTCCAATACAAGGAATTGGGAGCTAGCGGATCATTGGGATACTTGGCCAAAAACGTGTCAAAAGTAGCGCGGGATGCATCGAAACTTCCGGCATTGTATTGGGCATACGCCTTGTCATACAAGCCCTTGGAAGAAGACGTCTCCTGTAACGGCTTAACTTTGATAGGCTTCTTGGCCTCAGGACGTTTGATCACTTTCGGCGCGGGAATAACTGCCGGCGGCTTGGGGACAGTGGCCCACGGCTTTTCCTCATCGCTTTCGATCATGGGATTTTCAGCCGTTTTCTGCCCTTCCACCCATCCGTCATCCTCCGGCTTGAGATCGGTCACCCATCCTTGATCCATGGGCGGGGCCTCGTCAGGGGCATCAGTTACGCCGCCTGTCCGCAAGGCTGCAAGCTCGGTCTCGATGTCCGCCAGGCGTCGGTCGAGCTTTTCCATGTTCTGGGTATTTTCGTCAGCCGCCTGCCGCTGCTTTTCACGAAAATTCAGGAAGCTTTCTTCAAGGCTCTTTATGCGCCATTCCGTGCTAGCCGAAGTGGTGTCCGCATTCTTCTTTGTCGTGGCACAGCCAACGAAAGACAGGCAGAACAGGGTGAGCAAAACGAGCTTCAGGCATTTCATCAAGGGAATCTCCGCTATTTCACGGTTGAACGTTTCATAGGAAATAGGCGATACAACGATTTATTGCAAGGAGTCGATGACCTGAATCCGATAATCGCGCCCAAATGGCCCCTTGCATGCCTCACGTTTTTCAGGCAAAAACGCGCACAGGACATCATTCCCTTTAGGCAACCCTACCGGAGTTCCAATCAACCATGAGCATACAAGAAACCCTGACCCTCATCGCCTTCCTGCTGGCACCGGCATTTTTCAGCCTGCTCGGCATGGGAGCCCTCGGCAGCCCGGCCATTGCTTTCCTTGCGGAAATCTCCGCAAAAACCCGAAGCAAGGTTTTCATCGACAAATACGGCCAACAGACAGCTTCCATGGGCCTGATCCTGATCGTGGCGTTGGTCCTCATATATGCGGCCACCCTCGGCCTGACCCTGTTCAAGTTTCCGCACCTTCTCAAATCCTACCTCACGCCCGGCTCCCCCTTCAACAATGGGATCATCGCATTCGGAGTATTTGCCATATCCGGCCTGACCTATTGTCTGACCTGGAAAAAACTGCGCAACTCCAAAGGCATGCATATGGTTCTGGGCGGTGTGGCCACCTTGTCCGCCATGACGGGCCTGGCCATTGTCATCCCGGCCAAGCTCGCCCTCAACCTCTCTCAGGATACCCCGGCGGCCGAAGCCACAGCCAATGCCGCGATTCTGGCCCTGCCCATGTCCACCATGTATGCGCTTCTGGTTCTCTCGGCCGCAGCCGCACTCAGCCTGGTCTACATGATCATCAGGCGAAACAAGGACGACTTCGGACGAGACTACTACAATTTCTCGCTCAGATTGGCCGCCCGCTGGGCCGTACTGCCCATGATCGGCTTTCTCGGATGCCAAGGCTGGGTCTTTGCCAGACTCCCCGAAAATATCAAGACCATCGTCCTGGGAACGCCGCTGGCATACGTATGGGCGGGCCTGACTGCCACCGGTGCCGTCTGCGCCTTCATCTGGATCATTTTCGCCCGCAGCGAGTCGCCCCTCAGACTCAAGGGCCTGGCCTTTCTGACCGTGGGCCTTTTCTGGCTCATGCACGCCCTGAACGCCACCCTGTTCGTGAACTTCATGACCATGATGTAAGTATCCAAAATCGGACAAAAAAAAAAAGCCGGGAACACATGCTGCCCGGCCTTTTTTCATACTTTAGGAAAGACGCTACTTGCCGCTCTGCAACGCCCCGGCCACGGTCAGTGGTTCCTGCTTGCGTCCCATCTGTGTGGACAGGCTGTATATCTCATGCGGATCGAGAATCAGGACCACGGAACCATCGCCCATGATAGTCGCGCCCGACAGCCCTTTCAAATTGAAATTGTTCAGATATTGCCCCAAAGGCTTGATAACGATTTCCTGGCGTTCCAGGAGTCTGTCCACCACCAGGCCGAGCCGACGGTCGTTGTCCTGAATGACAACCATGGGCAGCACGTCCCGTTCGTCCATGGACTGGGGCAGGTCCAGCAGTTCGGCCAGCTCCACGATGCCCAGCACCTCACCGCGCAGGGTAACGGCTTTGCGGTTGTTGATATCGGACAGTTTTTCCACCTCGATTTTGGTGGTCTCGGAAACGGCATCCAGGGGGATGGCGAAGGTATCGCCTGCCACCTGAACCATGAGCGCGTCGATGATGGCGAGAGTCAAGGGCAAGGTCAGGGTCAGCTTGGAGCCTTTGCCCACCTCGGATTGGGTGTGCACACTGCCTTTCAGGTTCTTGATGTTGGTCTTGACCACATCCATACCGACACCGCGACCGGAAATATCCGTGACCTTTTCTGCGGATGAAAAACCCGGAGCAAAAATAAGGTCCAAGGCCTCACGGTCATCCATGGCATTGGCTTCATCCTGGGTAATAACACCTTTACGGACGGCCACTTGTTTCAATTTATCCGGGTCCATACCCCGTCCATCGTCCTCCACCTCAATGGCGACGGAATTGCCTTTGTGGTAGGCTCTGAGCCAGACATGCCCCTTGGGTTTCTTGCCTGCGGCGACACGCTCGGCTTCGTCCTCCAGACCATGATCGACCGCATTCCTAACGAGGTGGACCAACGGATCGCCGATCTCCTCCACCACGGACTTGTCGAATTCGGTCTCTTCTCCTTCAAGAATCAGTTCCACCTGCTTGCCGGATTTTCGGCTCAAGTCCCTGACCAAGCGGGGGAAACGGGAAAATACGGTCTGCACCGGCACCATGCGAACCTTCATGATGGTATCCTGAAGATCGTCGGAAATACGGGCCATGGCATAGGTGGTTTCCGTGAGTTGCTGGGCAACCACATGGACGGCCTCCTGCCCGTCTTCAAGGGCGCGGGCCAGCATGGCGTAACGGTTCCTGTTGATGATCAACTCACCGATGACATTCATGAGATGGTCAAGTTTGTGATGGTCCACACGGATGGTGCTTGAGCCCTTGGGCTTGGACCCAGATTGACTTTCGCCATCCTTCTTGTTGACGCTGGACATAGGTGTAGTCGCCGCCTTAGCGGGCTTGGGAGCGGGTTTGGGTGCAGGTTTGGGGTCCGGGACAGGAGCCTCGACCTTTTGTACCGGGGCGGCGACGGGCTTGGACGCAACCACCGGTTCGGGGACAGGAGCAGGATCAACCTTCGCAGGTGCAGCTGCAACGGCAACTACCTGAGGCTCTTCGACAGTACTACCGGCCAATTTCTCCAAAACAACCATGATCATATCTTTGAGAATGGCGTATTCCTGCTCCAGAATATCGAGCATCAGGGAAAAATCCATATCGGATTTGCGGGCCTGATCAACCAGCCCCACCGTCCGGCCAGCATATTCCTTGATCTCATCGAAGCCCATATAGCCAGTGGAATTCTGAATGGTCTGAAACGTTCTGAACAACCCGTCGATGATATCCTTCTGCCCGGAATCCTCCTTGAGCATGTCAAAGGCCACCACGACAGCCTCAAACTGCTGATTGATGGTCTGCACGAACAGAGCGACATCCTCGGAATCATACTCGGCGCTCGCAGCGACTTCAGGTTCAGCGACAACGGTATCGGCTGCCTGAATTTCTGGAATGGAAGCCTGGGACTCGGCCTGGACTGGAGCCTGAGATTCCACCCTGGCCTCCCCGTTCTTGGCATCGCTGACAATACCATTGACAGCGTCCACATTGCCGTCCTCGGTTACCCGTTGCAATACCTGCACCATGATACTGGTATCCAGAGGCTCAATCTTGCTGGTCTCCACATCCACTTTGGAAACCAATGCCTCGATTAAATCCACAGCGGCCAGCAAAAGGTCTATCAAACCCTGACTCGAAGCTATCTCGCCCTTTCGGACCTTGTTGAGCAGCGTCTCAGCCTCATGGGTCAGAGAATTGAGTTCCTTGAAGCCGATGATTCCGCTATTGCCCTTCAGGTTATGGAAATACCTGAATGTGTCATTAATCAATTCATCATTGCCGTCATGATCGCCTTCCAGGGCCAACAGACAACGGTTCAAATTTTCAATGATCTCCTGGGCTTCCTCAAGAAAATCTGCCAGATGCCCCTCCCCGACCGTGGTCAGACCATACGGGGTGGCGTCGAAATCGGGATCCGGTTGCGGATTGAACGCTTCGGTCACAGGCTCTTCAACGGAAACCGCCTCCTCAAGAACAGGATCCGGTTCCTTGTGCGCTGGCTCGACCATAGCGACCGGTTCAACAACCGGCGCAGACACAGGGGCTGAAGCGGCCTCCACAACCGGCGGAGCATCTTCTACGTCAGGCAACTGGCCTGCAAGGGCCAGCTCGATCTGAGCAATAATGGGCGCAGTGTCGACATGACCCTCGACACCGCTGGTCTCCAGATTGTCAACCATGGTCCGCAGGGCGTCAGTGGCCGAAAGGATCAGATCCATGATAGCCGCAGTGACGCGCATGGACCCCTGGCGCAACTCATCAAGTATGTTTTCTGCCTTATGCGCCAAGCCATTGATCTTGTTCAGCCCAAGAAAGCCAGATGCCCCTTTCAGGGAATGCATGGGCCTGAAGATTTCATTGAGAAGACCAAGGTTGTCAGGGCTCTTCTCAAGCTCCAACAAGTTGGGCTCGATGGTCTCCAAATGCTCTTTCGCTTCGACAAAAAAGTCGGATAAGATTTCCGGATCGAGAAAGTCCTGGTTCATCAAGTTCCCTCTGGCTGCGGGACAGCGTTATGATTCAAAAGCCGTTTCCCGCCGCGTCGGTTGGATTTCCACCGATTATATAAGGCGTTACCCCAGCAACATTTTGACGTTTCTCACCAATTTCTCTGGTTGAGCAGGTTTTACCATGTAGAGGTTCGCGCCCACTGTAAGCCCGGTCTGAACATCCTTATCCTGGCCCTCGGTAGAAAGAACCACGATAGGAATATCCCGATACGCCGCTTGTTCCCTGACAGTTTTAATAAAAGTCAAGCCGTCCATGCGAGGCATATTGACATCTGAAACGATCAAATCGACTGCACCGAGACTGTACAGCTTTTCCAGGCCGTCCAAACCGTCTTCAGCGGTCGTCACCTTGAACCCTTCCTTTTTCATGATGAAGGCCACAAGGTTCCGGACAGTCTTCGAATCGTCCACAATCAGAATATGTTTAGGCATACTTCCCCCTTGAATAACATAATCCGGGTCACTTTATCAAATCCGATTAAGTGCATACCCTACTCTTCCTTCTTGTAAATTATAGCGCCAGGATAGTGAATGGGTTTGAACGCACGCGTGATGTTATGCAACGATTCGGAATGCCCGATAATCAGGTAACCGCCCGGCAGCAAATTGTCGTAAAATGCGTTGATAACCCGCTTCTTCATCTCATCATCAAAATAAATTATGACATTTCGGCAAAAAATCACCTGCGATCGCTCTACCCGTTTTACCTGTACTCGATCCCTCAGATTAATCTGCCCAAAACTCACCAGCCTTTTGACTTCCTGCTTGATCTTGTTCTGTCCATTGTCCATGACAAAATACCGCGCTACGATATCTGGAGGAGTCGTCCTGAGAGTATAGTCATTATAAATCCCCTTTCGGGCGGACTCCAACACTCGATCGGACAGATCGTTGGCCGTAATCCGAATATCCCACGAAGCGACCTCGGCCTTGAGCATCTCATGAATGATCATGGAAATGGTGTACGGTTCTTCGCCCGTTGAACATCCGGCAGACCAGATGCGCAACTTCCGTCCCTGCTTGCGACAGAAGGCGAACACTTCGGTCAACACCTCATTCTGAAAAACACTGAGCTGCGGCGGATTGCGATAGAAGCTGGTTTCATTGGTCGTGATGACCTCGAACAACTTCTTCATCTCCTGAGCCTTGCCCACATCGAACCGAAGCAGGTTGTAATACTCGTCAAAATTTTTCAGATTCAGTTTCTTGAGTCGATTCCCAAGACGATTTTCCAACAGATACTTGCGATTATCCGCAATATAGATTCCACATTCTGCATAGATGAAGTCCCGCAGATGGGAAAACTCCAGATCCGTTATCCTCAGATCTTTGCCAAGGGTTATGGTTTTGGAAAAAAGGGATGACATTAAGAGCGCCTACTCCTGTGAGTCCTGTATCTTGGCGATAGCTTCCTCGGCCGCGCTCACCAACTCATACTCATCGCTGTTGGTGACTTCCAACAGCGCCGCAAAGGCCTCTCCACCACCGATATTGCCCAAGGCCTCAATGGCCTTCATAACGACAAACCGGTTGGAATTATTCAGCATATCAATCATAAGCGACACAGCCTGAGGCGTGGAGTGTTCTCCCAAGGCATCCATGGCCCTGATTTTGACCCAGTCATCATCGTCGCTCAAGGCATCAATAAGATGCGGAACCATATCGTCGTCATAATGCTGTCCCATGATCTCAATGACCGTCAGGCGCACATCCTTGCTCTCGTCGGAAAGACGATGCAGCACCAGGGGCCGCCAGATATCGTCATGCCCTTCAACAGACGCCAGGGCCTCCACTGCAACCTTGCGAATATCCGACAACTCATCCTCGACCGCCTGTTTCAGTATGTCCAGATTCTCCACGGGGGCGAGCTTGCCGAGGGCATAGGTGGACATGAGCCGGGATATGGGGTCCGGGCTGTCGAACATATCACGAAAACGTGCCATGACCTCAGCCCCGCCGATGGCAATGCAGGCATCAAGGGCAGCTTCCTTAACGTCATCGTATGGGTGCTCCAAAAGCGGAAAAATCCTGCCAGCAACTTCTGCCAGCCGAAGCTGTTCTCCCAAAAGATAGACAGCGCTCTTCAACACGGTGCCGTCGTCGTGTTCATTCAATATTTTGACAAAAAAGTCCTTGGCCTGCTCGAACCCATGAGCAGCCACAACACTGACTATCTGCCGCTGCACAGGCAACCCGGCCTTCCAAAAAGCACCCATGAGGATATCGCAGACCTTCCTGTTCTCCTCAACCCCCTTGGGACTGATCTGGGAAAGCGTCTGCACGGTGACCCTTGCAACATCCTGATTCTCGCCGAGCAAGCCGACCTTGAGGGCCTCGGTCAGACCTATCTGCGCCAGGAAGGTTATGATCGACTGCAGCCGCTCCTGATCCCGATCCTGATCCAGGGCACCGGCAATCTGCAGAATACCTCTCGAAGCCTCTTCGCCGCCCAGATAAGCCAGTCCCTGAATGGCAGCGTCCTGAATCTCCACATCCTCGTCCTGAAGAGCAACCAGCAGATAGAGCTTGAACCGCTCGCGCTCGTCGTCGCTCAACAGGGTCAGGGACTTGCCGCCAAGAATCTTGACTATGGCCTTGGCGATCTTGTTGCGCAGTGCAGTCGGGGAGTCGGACATACGTTTGAGCAACATGGTCACGGCCTTGACGTTGCCCATTTCCCCCAGTGAATCGATAATCATGGACGCCACCAAATCCGAGGCTCCATCCAGGGCCTTGACCAACGCATCCACGGAACTGGCATGGCCGATCTTGGTCAATGCCTCGATGACGGAATACTGGACCCATTCCTCGTCATCGATGGCCTTGTTCAGACATGGGGTGGCGTCTTCCATGCCCAATTCGCCCAGACTGACGGCGGCTTGATATCGGACGTTGACCTCCGGATCCTTGAGCAGGGCGTCACACAGGGGCTTGACCGCCAGGATGCTATTGGTGGAACCAAGTATGTCGGCGACAAAAATGCGGATATCCGTGTCTTCATCCTGAGTCAGATGTATCAGGGAGGCCATGTCCTGATTCCCAACCTCACGCAGGATATCCATGGACAGGTTACGCACGGGAGCCTCATCGGAACGCAGGAGCGGAATGACGGCCTGCACGGTCTCCTTGCCGCCGATCTTGCGCAAGGAACTGTCAACCGCTTCCTGAATGCCCAGATGGTTGGTCTTGAGCAATTCAGCCAGCTTGGGTACCGCCTCCACACAATTATCCTCGCCGGCTCGAAACGCGCTCTCCCGCACAACTTCCTTGTTGTCGCTACCCAGCAGCGCCAGATACTCGGTGCAATCCGCCATTTCGTCAGCCCTCCCACTATGTGGATTCATGGATCCTTGTTTGTTTTCTACTTGAATAAATTCGCGATGATGGACTCGGCCATATCGTCAAGATCAACAACCTCATCGACAAGGTTCTCGTCAACAACGGCCTTGGGCATACCGTACACCACGCAGGTGGAATCACTCTGGGCCAGGGCACGGCCCCCTTTAGCCTTGAGATCACGTATTCCTTCACATCCATCGTTGCCCATGCCGGTCAGGATCACACCGAGCCCCCGACGTCCCACGGCTTCCGCTGCAGAACTGATGAGCACATTGGCTGAAGGTTTGTACAAGGCTTCCCGAGGCTCTTCGGAAACGATCAAATCGATACGACTGATTTTCTGGTCAAGGATCACATGCCTTCCGCCAGGAGCCACAAAGGCGTGTCCGGCCTTGAGCACGTCACCGGTCTCGGCCTCCTTGACCTTGATATTGCTGACACTGTCCAGACGCGCGGCAAAAGGACCAGTAAATGCGGCAGGCATATGTTGGGCGATAACGATACCGGCCGGGAAATCGGCAGGAAGCGAAGACAAAATCTTCTGCACCACCGGAGGTCCCCCCGTGGACACGCCAATGACGACAACATCCCGTAGAGGTCGACCGGTCGGACGCGCGAAAGGTGCAGCCGGTTTAAGTTTGGGGCGGACCGCAGTTCGGGCCACCACATGCCGCATCTTGCGCGCGGCAACGGCTTTGACCTTTTCGATCAGATCCTTCTCGATCTTGATAATATCCAAAGATACTTTGGATAATTGCTTGGGGATGAAATCAACAGCCCCGAGCTCCATGGCCTTCAGCGTGGACTGGGCCCCCTCTGTGGTCAGAGAACTGACCATGAGTACAGGCCTGGGAGACTCCATCATAATATGCCGAAGGGCGGTCAAACCGTCCATTTTCGGCATTTCGATATCCATTGTCACGACATCGGGATCAAGCTCGCGCACCATGTTCAGCCCTTCCTGGCCGTCACGAGCAACACCCACCACAACGATGGAGGGGTCCTTGTCGAGCATGGTGCTGATGGCCTTGCGCATGAAGGCGGAATCATCAACGACGAGCACTTTAATCACAAACAACTCTCCTTAGAGCTAATGCCGGCAGACAATCAGCAGGCGACGTCCTCAAACCAATCCGGGATTGCATTTTGCAGCAAACATCCCTACGGACTGCCATGACTACCTTTTTTTATTCATTCAAATTCTGACTTTAGGCATCTTTAATTCCTTTGTCCACAACCTTGGCTCCAAGTTGCATTTTTACCTTGCCTTTTTGAAACCTGTGGACTAAACATCCCTCTCACGCAATCGGGATGTGGCTCAGTCTGGTAGAGCGCTGCGTTCGGGACGCAGAGACCGGAGGTTCAAATCCTCTCATCCCGACCAGATATTACAGGCACTTACGGAAGTTTTCGTAAGTGCCTTTTTCTGTTCATCACATAATTTGTCACATTTTTCCAACGCCAAATCAAAAAAAAGCCAAGATTCTGACATAATATCAACGATATGCTTTGCGCTCTGAACGCATAGATTGCTCCTCGTGCGTTCATTGATTGCTCTGATAAAAAGATATACTTAAATATCAGTCTACAGCCCTTGCCACTATAAGTCCTAACCCCGTACCAAGAGATTGCCATGTGGGAACTAATTAAGGACATAGGAATTCCAATTTTGACTTTTGGCCTAGGATTCCTGTCGAAGCGGTATATCGACAGTAAAAACCTCACTACTGAACATGATATCAGGGTATTTCATACGCTTGATGCCATAGCCGACGAAAATACTATGAGAGCAATCTACGGAGGCGCACGCTCAAGCTACCATATTGGTCAGGCTAGAAATAATTTTTATCACTATCTCTCAGAGGCACCGAAAGCATCTAACAAATTCCTTTTTGATATTATCGAGAACAAAAAAACGCAGCTACTGAAAGCAACCGATGAATTACTAAGCTACTATGCCATAGAGGGACTACCCACCCGTAACGATGATCAGTCTATTGACCCCGCAACGATGGAGGGGGTCTTTGATCGGGATCGAGAAAGGGTCAGGTTCGAACAAGAAGTAATGCCCAAAAGCGACATACTCGCAGATGCATTCAAAGCAGCCTTCATTGATTACCGAGCCACAGTAAAAAAAAGGCTAAAAGTCTAATCAATAGAACAAAACAGTACGACTTGATACTGTCACATTTCTTGTTACATTTTAGACCCATTTTACGGGTATTTTTCATGTGACATACAAAAATAAATACAGTGACTACAAAGGATACAACGTAATCCATCCCGTTCGGGACGCAGAGACCGGAGGTTCAAATCCTCTCATCCCGACCAGATAAATCAAGGGTTTATGGAATCACTCCATAAACCCTTTTCTTTTCCAGCACCTGCACACCGCCTTGAGATGGGCATGCCGCCAGACTGCCAGTGAGGTAGGACTCTTCTGATACGCACCGCATATGCAGACGCACGTACATTTGTATTGACTTTTGACCACCCCGCTCATAACTCCCGCTTTCATGTTTGAGAATCAGAAACAGCTGATGCAAAAAACCGTTTTTTCCCAAATCCTAATTCGGCTGGAGGATATTTGAATGACCCCACCCTTGGAAAGATGGACCGTTGAACGATCCACGGAACTCTATGGCGTTCGGGATTGGGGTGCCGGTTTCTTCGGCATTTCCGAGTCCGGTGATCTTCAGGTAACCGCTGCGCCAGGCAACTTCGGAAACGCGGTCAGCATTCCTGAAATAATCGCGGGCATTCAGGCGCGGGGCCTCGACATGCCCGTACTTCTCCGCATCGAAAACCTCCTCGAAACACAGATTTCCCTGCTCAACAACAGCTTCATTGCAGCCATAAAGAACCTTGACTACCAAGGATCGTATCTTGGCGCATATCCCATCAAGGTCAACCAGCAACAACAGGTGGTGGAGGCCGTGACCCGTCATGGCAAGAAGTACCACCACGGATTGGAAGCCGGCAGCAAGGCCGAGCTCATTGCGGCCATGGGCATGCTCAACGATAATGAGGCTGTACTCGTATGCAACGGGTACAAGGATGAGGAATTCATCAACCTGGCCCTGCACGCGACCCAACTGGGTTTCAATTGCGTACTGGTAATCGAAATGCCTGGTGAACTACCACTCATTGTCGAACGCTCCAAGGCGCTTGGGGTCAAGCCCAATCTTGGCGTTCGCGTCAAGCTCTCCACACAGGCCAACGGCCTTTGGGCCGATTCCGGCGGCGACCGTTCCATCTTCGGCCTCAATGCAGCGCAGGTCATCGACAGCATCGACAGCCTCAAGGAAGCCGGGATGCTCGATTGTCTGCAACTGCTTCATTACCACCTGGGCTCGCAGATTCCCAACATCCGCGAAATCCGTAGCGGTGTGGCCGAAGCAAGCCGAGTCTATGCAGGCTTGGTGGCAGAAGGCGCCGGAATGCGCTACCTCGACCTCGGCGGTGGTCTTGCCGTAGATTACGACGGCACAAAGACCAACTTCATGAGCAGCCGCAACTATTCAGTAGATGAATACTGTGTCGATGTGGTCGAAGGCGTCATGACCGTACTCGACGAACAGGGTGTGCCGCATCCGACCATCATCACCGAATCGGGTCGGGCACTGGTCGCGTACTATTCCATACTGCTCTTCAATGTACTGGATACCGCCCGCTTCGTACCGGAGCCGCTTCCAAAAGAACTGCCTCAAGATACCTATATTCACATCCTGCACCTTCACGAAACAATGCAGTCCTTGAATCTGCGCAATGTCCAAACCTGCTACAACGACATCCTCTACTACCGGGATGAAGTCCGTCAGGCCTTCAATCAAGGCAATATATCCTTTCGGGAACGCGCTCTGGGGGAAAACGTATTCTGGCAAACCATCCAGCGCATCGCGACAATCGCCAGGGACCTGCCCACTATCCCCCAAGAGCTTGAGGGCGTCATTCAAACACTTTCCGACATTTACTACTGCAATTTCAGTGTGTTCCAATCTTTGCCCGACGCATGGGCCATCGGACAGCTCTTCCCGATCATGCCGGTACACAGGCTCGGCGAAGCACCGACCCGCGAGGGATTCCTGGCCGACATCACCTGCGACTGCGACGGCAAGATCGACCGGTTCATCGACCGACAGGGCGTCAAACGAACAATGCCTCTGCATCCATTGAAGAATTCTGAAGAATACCACCTTGGCGCTTTCCTTGTCGGGGCATACCAGGAAACACTCGGCGACCTGCACAACCTGCTCGGTGACACCAATGTCGTCACTGTCAGGATAGGCGAGAACGGTAAATTCGATTTTGTCGGCGAATTGGAAGGCGACACTGTGGAAGATGTCCTTTCCTATGTGGAATACGACACCAAAGCCCTGCTGACCCGCTTCCGGGAAACGGCTGAAAACAGTGTGCGCCAAGGCCGGATAACTCCGGCACAGAGACGGGAAATCCTCCAGGCATACAAAAGCGGCCTGCAGGGCTACACCTACCTGGAAAGATAAACCGGAGACATCCAAACCCAGTCGACTCCTTCGCCTGCCAGCATGGGGCACCCCTTCTCATCCCGGCCAGAAAAAAGGACTTGCGGTCACTCTCCGCAAGTCCTTTTCCTGATTATGTCGTCCAAGGAGACACAGGGGATACAAACCCCGCCTCTTTAGTGCGTCTTTGCCTGTCCGCTCACATCTGCGTACGTCGGCTTCACATTCCACATGGGGATGAAGAGCAATTTCTTCCCGTCCAACGGCAGCTTGTCAAAGCTGACCTTCTTGTAGTCCTGATCATCATAAGTCCGGAAGTACAGGGCTTTTCTGTTGAAATCGTATACAGTGGTCCACTGCGTATAGTCGAATTCCTGTTTCCCGTCGCCGCCGATCCCGCTGGACAGTCCCTTGGGGATGGAGAAGTTGGCGATCAGGTTCATGCCCAGAGTCACGGAGCCATCCGCATCCTCGGGTTGAAGCGCAGTGTTGGCATAGAAAGCAGCCCGCACAAACCGTGAAGGCGGAGTCTGGTCGCCGGGCAACCCGAGCAGCCCCGTTCCCTGCCCCAACGGCGTGATCTTGTAATCACCGAGCTTGAAGGGCTGCACATTGTCCGGACGCAAATTTATATACATGCGCAGGTGGTTCAGATGCCAACCGAACGACGGGGCATTGGTGAAAACGCCCACAGGATTTTCCGAAACCGTAATCACCCCGCCTATGGACTCGATAACAACGGCCTTGCCGCTCGCATCCACCACGGACCAGTGGACGAGCGGGGACATATGAAGAAACTCAACCTCAACTCCGGTCAGCTTCAATTGGGGGACCCTTTCCTTCACTTCAGCCACCGAGGCACAATTGCCCAGGAGCCAGGCTCCAAAGTCAGCCTGGGATATTGTCTGGGAATAATCGGCAGGCTTGATCTTGGGATACTCCGACTCCCCTGCCGCCATCCAAAAACCGCCAACGTACAGGCCCTTCTCGTTCATGCCCTCAAGGGGACTCTCCATTGCAAATCCGTTGGGACCGACGAAGGCATATTTATTGGTCCACTGCATGCCTTTTTTCCCGTCGGGGGCCGAGGAAGTCCATGCCATGCCTCGCGGCACGATCATGATATCGGATTTGGTTGAAGTGCCGAATTCCATGGAACGAACCCACACCACCGAGCCGTCCTTTGCAATGACGCGCATTCCGGTGCACGCATATGAGGCGACCGAGCCGACCAACAACACTGTGCTGAAAAGAAATAACAGCAGGAATAGTCTGAAACGAGAATGAACCATCGAATTTCTCCTCCACTCGATTAAAAAAATATGACTCTCAACTTGCCCAACAGCCCTTCCCTCACCCTCCTATTTCTTACGGGCATGGCTTCATGTCAACCTGATTAGGGTAAATCTTTATTCATCCAATAAAAATAAAGGAACAATTGAGTCATTTCTTAATTTCATAATCAAACACCATGAACAAAAAAAAGGATTCGCGGCAATTCACCGTGAATCCTCTGTGCACCAAAGCTCAATCCACCTATTTCAATTGGGCCATCTCCGGTTTGTTGAGCACGCCGAGAACGTATTCGCCAAGGTGTTGGGAGGTGTTGATAAAACTGAGCACCTGAAAAAGACGGCGGGCAGAGAAACGTCCGGTCACCCCCTGGCTTCGCAGCTCGATGAAACGGTTTTCAATGACGTCCACAGCCGCAGCCAGCTCGTGGGTGTCGTGCGGAACACCCTGACCAATGGCCCGCAAGGCCTCGGAAGTGGCCTTGGCCAATCTGGTAAGCTCAGGGGCCATGATAATGTCAAACCCATCACCCTCCACGTCGTTCAACAGGATGGGCATGGATTGAAGCCGCTCGAGCACGGACTGAAGCACGGTCACCTGCAGGGAGAGCAACCTCACGTCGTCCCTGAAGAAACGACTTTCCGTGACAAACACCTTATGAAACATCTCACGATTCTTCTGGGCCTCTACCGCCAGATCAAAAAACAGGTCCGGGTCCGTCTTTTTTTGCCGCTTGAGAAAGTTGTCCATGAGTATGGTATAGTGAGTGGCCAGTTCCTCATACTGATCCCTCAGCTTCCCGCGCAGAACCGCCCCGGCGCGACTCGGCAAGACAACAACCGAGACGACGAACGCGCAGAGTACGCCAACACCGATCTCCACCACCCTGAACAGGGTGAACTCGATACGATTCTCCGCGTCCAGACTGGTCAGAAACACGATGGCCACAGTGATGGCCGCCATGCGGAATCGCTCATTGTAGCGTGTCAGATAGGCGCAAACTCCGGCTCCGACAAAAAGGCCGAGCATGGTGGCGCCGGGCGTGGGCGGAAAGATCAGAATGAGCAGTATGCCTATGACCGCGCCAATGGCCGTGCCGGTAAAGCGATACAGGCACATATTGATTGAGTCCGCCACGTGCATCTGCATGACGATAACGGTGGTGATGACCGCCCAATAAGCGTAGGGAAGCCCCACAAACCCGGACAAATAATACGCCAGTACACTGGCCAGCCCGACCTTAAGGCCGTGCCGCACGTGCCCGTTAATGAAATGTTCCCTGATGAAAGACATGGTACGCCTTGTTGAGTGTCCGAGAATGCAACCATACCCGTATTGACAAGCAGGTCAACGTTGCACCGCCCTTTCTCACACTCACAGAGACGGGTCAAGCCTCAAGTGTCATACTGATCCCGATTCATCGGATACGCCGGAACCATTGCCGGAAACACACCGGCAAGACTGGCATGGCTAATCTCCGGGATGCTTGAGCAACTCCATTCGCTTGAGCTTTTCCCTGAGCGTCTTTCGATTGATGCCAAGGACTTCTGCAGCACGGCTCTTGTTGTCCCCGGTCATGACCAGAACATTCTTGATATGTTCGAATTCCACTTCATCGAGCGTACGGTTGACGCTCCCCTCCCTGGGCAAACTGAACCGCATGGTCTCGGGCAGGTCCGTGATTTCGATGGGGTCATGATCCACGATGACGACCAGCCGCTGAATGAGATTCTCCAGCTCTCGGACGTTGCCGGGCCAGTCGTGCCTCCGTAGCGCCTGCAGGGCTTCATCCGTAAGACTCGGCGGTGTCCGGTGCATGACCTTGGAGAACTGCGCCAAAAAGTGGTTGATGAGCACGAACATGTCGTCACCGCGTTCGTACAAAGGCGGAACCTTAATGTCCACCACATTGATGCGGTAGTAAAGGTCCTCGCGGAAGGTCCCTTCATCCACCATGCGGCGCAGGTCCTTGTGAGTTGCCGCCAGGATGCGCACATCCACGGTCTTCACTATGCTGGACCCAACCTTGCAGAACTCCTTGGACTGGATGACCCTGAGCAGTTTGGCCTGCATACTGGGACTGGTGTCACCGATTTCGTCCAGGAAGATGGAACCTCCGTTGGCTGCCTCGAAAAACCCGGCCCGGGACTCCTTGGCGCCGGTAAAGGCACCCTTGACGTGCCCGAAAAGCTCGCTCTCCACCAGGCTGTCCGGAATGGCCGTGCAGTTGACCGGCACGAATGAAGCGGTCCGGCGGTCACTGTTGTAGTGCACTGCCCGAGCCACCAACTCCTTGCCCGTACCGGACTCGCCACTGATCAGGACATTGGCGTCAGTAGCCGAAGCCTTGCTGATCCGCTGAAAGACATGCTCCATCTCCGGAGAGGTGCCGATGATGCCGAAATTATGTGGCGGGGTGTCTGCCGATGCAAGCACGCGCCTTCTCTGCAAACGCTCCACAATGCGATTCACCGAGGACAGCAGCTCCTCCGTGGTGAACGGTTTGGCCAAGTACTCCCCTGCCCCGTCCTTGATGGCTTCCACGGCTCCGGGGATGGAAGGATAGCCGGTGATCATCATTATTTCCACATCAGGAAGGTTGGCCCGTACGTGCTTGATGAGATCCAACCCCGAAGACACAGGCATCCGATAGTCGGTGATGACCAGGTCTATGGTCAGATCCTCCAACAAGGCCAGGGCCTCATCCACCCGATTGCAGGTAAAGACCTCGTAGCCCGCGGGTTGAAGGTTTCGCTTGAGCACCTCCAGGGTGGACTTGCTGTCGTCCACGGCAAGGATACGGATAGCACCACTCATCATTCATCCCCCTTGCACTGCTGCGGGCAGGGAAAGGCCACTTCCACCCTTGTCCCCTGTCCCGGTGCACTTTCCACCTGAATAACGCCACCGTGGGCTTTGACTATGCCGTGGATCACGGACAATCCGAGGCCTGATCCCTTGTCGACGTCCTTAGTGGTGAAAAAAGGCGTGAAAATCATCTTGAGCACGTCCGGTGTCATGCCCGGCCCATTGTCTTCAATAATGAGATACGCGTCATTCTGGTGGCTCATGGTACGGATGGTCACCCTTCCGCCCTCGCCCATGGCCTGGATGGAATTCACCACCAGATTGACCACCACCTGCTTTATGTGCTGCGGGTCCGCCAACAGCTTCGGCAAGGATGTGTCATACTCCCGCACCAGTTCGATATCGCCGCGCATGGCTCCGGATTCAGTAATGCGCAATGCCTGCTCAACGGTATCGTTAAAATCTATAAGGGTCGGTTGCGGCGGAAGCTGTCGGCCGAAGAACATCAACTTCCGAATTATTTCGCGAGCATGCAACGAGGAGTCAACAATATTGTTGAGATCGGTAACCAATTGTTCGGACAGGTTCGGAGTCTGAAGAGCCAGCTCGGCAAATCCGAGGATATTAGCCAACGGCTCATTGATCTCATGCGCCACCCCTGCGGAAAACTGCCCGATCTTGGCCAGCCGATCGGATTGCCGGAGTTGCCGCTCCAGCTCCAGTTTGGCCATACGCGTTTCCTTCTTGGAAATCAGCACCACCACCTGCTGCACCACCGTGGCGAACAGATCTCTCTCGTCCTCAATGAATCCGGGACGAAAGGCATCCTCACTGACAGCAACGCTCAGAGAGCCCCGCTTCTCCATGTTCACCATCAAATCGGATCGAAGCATGAACTCCGTATCCTCATAGCCCGGGGTTTCCCACTTCCGATGTCCCAGCCGAAGCTTCACACGGGTCATTTCAGGATTCTGGAAAGCGGAGGGCAACAGATTCACGACTTTGCTCAACGGCACTCCAAGGTCCTCATTGACATCGCCCATGAGCTGACTGATGGCATACAGGCAACTCAATTCCTTGTTACGTTCAATAAGGGTAAACCGCTCCCGCAAAAGCCCTTTTTCTCGCAGGACCAAATCCGTCACGTCCTGCCCGACACACAGCAGGCTGACGAATTTGCCATTGGAATCAGCCAACGGCTTCAGATTCCAGTTGACGTAGACTGTGTCACCATCCTTGGCCCGAATTCTCCCGGCAAAGGCGGACATCCCCTGTCCGTGTGCGCTTTCAAAAATGGCACGCCGGGCGACAGCACGTTCATCCTTGAATATGAAGACCTCAAACCAATCCTTCCCTGCCAGCTCCTCAATCCTGTAGCCGGACAGGGTTTCGAGTTCGGTATTGCCGTGAATGATTCCTCCATCGTAATCGAGCGTCACCACTATCCCGTGGCTCAACTCCATGACGGCGTCGTAATAATTCTGGAGGTTCATGCAGACTTCCTCATCGGGAGAAAATACAGTTAGTTCCAATGCAAGTAAATCGTTTCATCATCAGGACGCATGGCCCGGCAGGCAGACTGCTGCCGGGCCATGCTAGGGCTAAGGTTGGTATGCAATTAAAACTAATGACTGAGCCTGAGTCCCCATCCTTCAAAGATGAAGAGAATGGCGAAGCCGTACCACAAGGTATAGAACACGTAGAAAGCAAGGGAGAAGATCACCAATCCGATCTTGTCCATGATGTGCACCGGCTCCACCTTGAAGTAGTTGTAGGCGGCTTCCACGGCCTTGGCCTGGACAACACCTATTATCTTGGCGGCCTTGAACTCTCCCTGCGTCGTCAGCACCTTGTCCATGAGCTTCATGCTGGTCCACCAATTGAAGACGGCCCGGCGGGCATCAAGCCCGTACCTGTCTTCTATGGCCTTCGCGTCATTATGATACATGGCCTCGGCATCGACCAGGCTGGCGGCCAAAATGGCACCCAGCGAACCCGAAACCTGCAAGACCTTGCCATCGGCAACCGCGTTGCTGCCAGCCTTCTCGAACAGCAATTGGGATTGCTGCGCTTGGGCTTCGGTTCCGTAGGTCAACTTGAAATCCACGTTCTTGTCATTGAAAGCATCGGTCTCCGCCTTGAGTTGGGGAGCATAGTTAACCGATCCCTTGGAAATGGAGTTGTACAGATTATCCAGGTACTGCATGGCGTTGTGTCCATCAAACAGTGGCTGGAACATGAAGAACAACACCAGGAAGAACACCGACAGGAGGGATACTCCCAAATAGAATTCCTTCTTGTTATAAATCATGACCCTATGCCTCCTTTCTCTTGAGCGCGGATATGTTCATCAGGAACGTCCCGATGACCCAGACGGAAAACCCGCCGATTACGATGAAAAATGCCCAGATACCAATGCTGTTAAGCACGCTGCCAACTCCAGGCGACATGGAAATGATGTCCATTTCGGCAAGCTTGCCCGGCAGGGCGAAGATACGGTTCATGAAACCGGCCAGGACCGCCATGGCATAGAAGCCACGGATGGTGATGCCGGGTACGACCTTGGTAACCAACGCCCCAATCTGAATACCCAGCAAAGAACCGATGAGCATCCCCATGGCCAGGGTATAGAAGATGAAGCCGTAGATGGCGTACTGGGTGATGGAGGCAAAACCCGCCGTAAACACGATCTGAAAGATGTCGGTCCCAACGGTGGTCATGGACGACACGCCCAGAACATAGACGAAGATCGGGAAGGTCAGGAAGCCGCCCCCCACACCCATGATGCCTGCGGCCAGTCCGACAAGCGCACCGGACAGAACCAGGAAAATCCAGGAGATGCTCCGTCCGCCGGGAACCAGATCCTGATCGAACTTGACCATGGGCGGGAAGTTGACATCCTGCAGACTCCGGGACATGGCGCCGAGCTCCACACCCTCTCCGCCATGTGCCCCGCCGCCGCTGGCCGTCTTGCGGGAACGCAGGAAGTCAGTCAGGGCATAGAAGCCGAGGAAGCCGAGCATGAAGGAATAGACCGAGGTGATGAAAGCATCGCTGAGCACGGGGTTGATCTCATACAGGATACGGTTGATGAGACCGCCTGCCGTGGCCCCGATAATGGCACCCACGAGGAAGACCGCTGCCAGCGGCACTGATACGTTGCCGAGCTTGCGGTGAATAACGCTTCCCATGATCGCCTTGGCAAAGATGTGAAACAGATCGGTACCGACCGCCAGGATGCCCTTGATCCCTGCTGACATGAGGGCCGGAGCAATGATGAATCCGCCTCCGGCACCGATGCAACCGGTGATCAGACCGGCGCCCACGCCGATGGCAATGGACACGAAAAAGATGCCCATGCTGTAGAAGGCGGGACTGTAGGCCTTCTTCCCGCCCAGCAACTGCGGCAGGACAGGGCCAAGCTCATCGGCAAAGGCAATACCTCCCAAAATGATGGGAATGATCATCAATCCAATGATTATAAGCTTCTTTCGGCTACTCGTTATGGACTTGGCATTTTCGATTTCCCATTGAGCGAGAGCACCGGCCCCCGCCAACATGAACCTTCCCCACTGATTAAAAAAACGCATAACTATTCCTCGCTTCCTCTTGTTTGGTTTATGCCCATCCGAAGCCTTGGCGCTGCGCCCCATCACTCCAGATTGCTTTTTTTCCTTGCTGCCGCGTCCTCGATCTTGAGGATCAGGGCATCCACGTCCACCGGTTTCATCAGATAATCGTAAGCCCCCATGGCCAAGCTCGAAATGACAAGATTCGTGTTGGCGTGACCGGTAAGCATGATCACCTCCACCTGAGGGTGCCGCTGTTTGATCTCGCTTAACGTCTTGATTCCATCCATACCGGCCATCTTGATATCAAGCAGAACCACATCGAACGTTTCCCGCGCCATAAGCTCAAGAGCCTGCCCCCCTCCGCCTGCCAGGGATATTGAGAGTCCCCTGCGGTCGAGACGCTTGGCCAAGGTCGTGATATAATCGACCTCATCGTCGATGAGCAGCACTCTGATATCACTCATGAGGACACACTCCCTGCACCCAGGCGCAATGCCTTGCCATACAGTTTTTCAAAGTCAAAAGGCTTGGACAAATACCCGGCTGCACCGAGCTTGATACACTCGTCACGAGCCTCTACACTCCCATGCCCCGTGAGCATGAGCACTGGCATATCCGGCGCCATCAGTTTAAAAACCTTCAGGATTTCAACACCGTCCATCCCCTGAAGCTTGAGGTCCACGATGGCCAGATCATACTCGTTTCGGCGAAGCAGGCGCACAGCTTCCTCGCCGTTTGAAGCCGGAGTAGCATCCACCCCCCGTCTTCTCATGCGCTTGCACAAGACTTCGGCAAACCCTGTCTCATCATCAACGATAAGCAGCTTCACGCTCCGGTCTCCGGCCAATGTCCCGCACACGTTTTTACCCGCACCTTACGCCATACGACCGGATATGTCATTGATCCTGGCCTCAACCACCTCTTCGTCATGCTCCTCCTTGAGCGAGCGGGCTTCCCGAATCTTCTGATTCAGCTCGTCAAAACTGCACGGCTTCATCAGGTAATCGAACGCGCCGTGCTGCATGCCTTCCACGGCCGAGGGAACAGTTGCATGACCGGTCAGCATGATGACCTCCACCAGGGGATAGGTTTCCTTGATCTCCTGCAGGACGACGATCCCGTCCTTGCCGGGCATCTTCATGTCCAGAATCACGACCTGGATGTCTGAATGCGCAGCAAGCTGATTCATGGCTCCGTCTCCGTCGAAGGCCTGGTAGACGACCATGTTGCGCTTCTCCAACCGCTTGGACATGGTTTCCACAAACCCCACCTCATCATCTACTATCAGAACAACGGCATCAGTCATGGTGATTCTCCTGTTGGTTTTCACGTTGCTTCGGCGCTAACGACAAAGGGAGCCGGAGGGTAAAACGGGTCCCCTTGCCAACGGTGCTTTCCACGTCTATCTCCCCGCCCATCTGATGAATTATTCCATAACAAATGGACAGCCCCAGACCGCTCCCCTTGCCCACAGGCTTGGTAGTGAAGAACGGATCAAAAATTCGATTCAGATTGGCGGCCGGAATGCCGGGACCGGTGTCCGCGACCTTGATCACGGCATGGTCTTCCTTCATGCCGCAAGAAATGGTCAGGATTCCGCCTTCCGGCTCCATGGCCTGAATGGCGTTGGTTATGAGATTGAGCAAAACCTGCTGCAACTCGGTGGCTGATGCGCGAATGGAAGGGATGTTCTCTGCCAACTTGAGGGAAAAATCCACCTGTGCAAATCGTGCCTGCTGCATGGAAAGATCAACCACCTCACGAATAAGCGGCTGCAAGGCAACTGCTGTCACCCGCGGATCGGTCTGGCGTGCGAAACTGAGCAGCTTGTGCGTGATATCCTTGCAACGGCGGCCCTGATTCGCCACCTGCGCCAAGGCACGATTGATCTCATTGGAAGAAGGCATATCCGAGCCTTCATCCTCAAGAAGATCGCTGACCCAACCCGCTTCCTCTATCATGATGGCCACAGGATTATTAATCTCGTGAGCAATACCGGCGGCCAATTCACCGATAGCAGCCAGCTTGCCGGTCTCCACCATCTGCCTGGTCATCATCTCCGACTCCTGATCGGCGATCTGACAGCGGACCACCAGCTTGCGGGAAATGACGACCGCCATGACCACGATCCCCAATCCCCCAAGAAGGAATATGGCCAGCGTCACCAGCTCCGTGCGGTTCATGGCAGAAAAGACGTCCGAAGTCTTTTGCTGATAGACCAACTCCCATTCCCCGCCCTTGATGGGAGCGGAAACCGTCACATACCTGTCGCCGGCATCGTCGATTGATTCGTATATAGAAACCCCGACAAGGGAAACCTCGTGCTTCAGTTCCCGGTGCGGCGTCAATTCGAGATCCTGATTTACTTCATCCTTGGGCCGGGTCTGGTATACCCCGCGGCTGTTCCGGATGTATGCAAAACCGGTCTCACCGATTCGGATGTTCTGCACCAAATAACTGAAGGCGAGAAAATCGATTGTGGCCCTTAACGTCCACCTGCTTCCAAGAGGACCGTTGTTTATGGAAATAATAAAATGAGGAGATTGACGCAGCCCCTCGAAGACGTCGCTGATACCGGCATTGGCCCCCTGTGAATTGAGGAACCACTCCGCCTTGGAGTAGTCCGCTCCAAGCAGATTGAAGGGACCGGCATAGGCAACTTGAACACCTTCTTCATCCACGACCCCAAGGTCGACAAAAATGCGCCCGTACTGCTGCTGCATCTTCTTCAACGTCTTATCCAGAAACACGGGAGAACTGAGCTGATCAAAGGTAAAGGTCCGGCTGACGTACTGGACCTCGGCAAGCTTGTCTTGAAGAAATGTATTGATATTGTGGGCGTGCTTGTCAACGACCTCTGCCAGATGGGCATAAACCTTTTCCCTGTATATCGAACGGAACTGATCAAAGATGACACTGCCCAGGAGTATGAGTGGAGCGATGGACACCGTTATCACGGTCAGCGCGATGTTGCGTGACAGCTTTTCATATGGTGATTTCTTCTCGAGATGCATGGCATGTTCTCATTGTGACCGCAGTAACCCTATCGCCTGATACAATTCTCCCCTGTCGATATCCATCATGAGCAAACAGCGTGCCATCAACTCCTACCGCCATCAAATATCCGGTTGATTTTACCCACGCACTTAGCATTGAAATAATTACTTTTTTACAAAAACCCACTCCGAACCCTGGTCAAACACACTCCCCCCACCTCAAGCAAAAAACACCATAGGGGCTGTTCTCAGCCACATAGTGGTACATTTTGCCCCGTCGATACAAAATGTACCACCTGGGCAATATCCACCCGGAGCCCCTGTGAAGGGGAAGCTTTCGATGACACCTTAGCACAGAGTGGGGCGTTATGCCCCATCTAAATGCATACCCGCTTGTTTCTCCTGATCAATCAAAAAATAAAACAAGAAGACCCCATTGGTTAAAACAGAACCATCACACCATAACATGCTCTATAAACAGATATATTCTGAAAGCTTCAACTGGATAAAAAAGTATCGAACACCATACGGTCCACACGTCACTGGCATGGTCATTGTATTGTCCCGGCTGAAACCGGAGTGAATATCGTGCAGACTTCCATACGCGTCCTGATTGTAGATGATGAAGCCGATTTCGCCCTTGCCCTTTCCAGGCGATTGCGCCGCCTGGGGGCATCGGTAAATACGGCGTCGAACGCAGTGGATGCATACGAAATACTGGAAACAGATCCAATGGACGTGGTCCTGCTGGATATGAACATGCCTGACCTGAACGGGCTGGAAACGCTCAAGATCATCCGCAGGAACTTCGGTGGGGTAGGGGTTATCCTTCTGACCGGGGGTGGAGACATGTCCAAGGCCATGCAAGCCATGAAGGCAGGAGCTTTTGACTACCTCCACAAACCTGTCCCCCTGGATCGACTCTGGGAAAAAATCAGGAATATGGCCGGGACAAAGCCGCATTCTTGAAACAACCAACGGGCATCAGAGGTGATACCCGTGATTCCGGCAGGACTTTGATACCCTGCTGGGGACAGCTACGGGCCGACGGGCAACAATCCAGCCTCACGGAGGCGAGCACGCCTGACATCAAGATCCGCCTCGACAAGGGCCGACTGCACATTGAGCAATGCATCCAGCCGGGAAACATGCCGCTCTTCCAGGATATGCCGATGCGCTTCGCTCCGCATGACAGCCCCATCCGAAAGTTGCTGAAAATGGCTGGACTCCCGCAGATGCACGATATGAACGTCACCCAGGTAGGCGGCAGGTTTACCCTGAACCAGTCGTCTCAGGTCCAGATCAAGGTCGTCAAACTGGCTGGGCGAAAAAAGAATATCAAACCCCTTGCTTTGGACGAGACTCTCCACCTCGAACAGGTGGCAGCATCCGGTCACGGAGGCAGCGTACCTGCGGTAAGACAGGAGCGACGGCATCAAGCACTCGACACAGGGTTCCTGAAGGACGAGGCTCTGCTGCGTGCGGGCCGCATCCTCCCGGCCGAGAAGAAACCCGTCACCATGCTGAGTCAGACTCTGCGAACTGGCATCGCCCACCCGGCAACCCCATACGCCTGCGTCAGGGAATGACTCCACGCCCGCGGCAAACCCATACAGCCAATCCGAAGGCACCAGCACGTCGTCATCAAGATAGACGATCCATCTGGCACCGTCGCGTACTGCACTGTCGAGCAGCCAGTTCCGAGCCGCCGGTGCGCCCACATTGACAGGCAGGGCCACCACGTCCATGACGCCGCCAAACCGGGCTTGCGCCCTTTCTGCCACGGCCAGACTATCGTCACCGCTCCCGTTGATCAGGACGCGGACAGAAATATCACCCACGCCACTTCCCAGATCCGAAGCCAGAACACTGTCAAGGGTCCGGGCAAGCTCTTCGGCTTTATTGTAAGAATAAATACTGACCACGCACTTCCCCTGCAACCGGGCAGACCGCTGAACAGGAAACGCCAAGCTGTCCATATACAGCAGAGCGGAAGTGTGCATGGGGAAATCCGTCAGGATGGCCTTGAGCAATTCCAAACTTCGCGTGGTTTCACCGGCCAAGGCGTGAGCTGCGGCCAGCCGCAAACCCCACCCCCGGATGCCGTAGAGCCTGACCAGTTCCTCCAGAACCGATACCGCCGAGGCGTACCTGCCCCCAGCCAGATAAACATCACCCATCAACAGCTGGGCTATCTCTGGATCTAGCGGAGCCACTATCTTTTTGAGATACTCCTCAAGCCAGTCCCAGTTGGAGAGCACCCCCTGGAATTGATACGCCTGCCCGACCATGGGCACCAATGCTCGCGCATCCGTGTTGGCCTCAAAGAACAGACTCATGCCATCATAATCCCCCTGTCCAAACAGCAAACCGGGTTGAACAGGACCTTCAACCGCATTGGTTCGAACCAGCCTTCGGGCGAGTTGTACTCCCTTCTCCGTGAGCGCATCGCAGGAGAACATTTCAGAAAGGCGAACAAGCTCGGCAGCAAGGGGAACATTAAGTGGAAACTCAGCCCAAGCCATGCCAAAAAGACTGGCCCCGGTGGAAACAAGGGAAGCCGCATCATCAGGCGCACCTGCATTTCCGGCCAATTGAAACGCCTTTTGCGCAGCCGACAGCAGATGGTTATGCCCGATTGTCCCGATGGAGAGATAATCCTTCACGTGGTGATCTTTTCCTTACTATCTTTGGTCAACATATGACCCGACTGTCAAAAACATGGTCCCCGAATAGGGTAGAATACAATTTCCGTTCCATCCAGAGTCCCTTTGCAGGGGGCACGGCATTAAAAAGGCTTCTCCTCAATCGGCACTTACTGTATGATTACTGCCAACAAATACCATAAGGAAATGAAGAACCATGACCCCCATCACCACTTCCCTGTTCGAACTGCTCAAGGTCGGCCCTGGTCCGTCCAGTTCCCACACCATCGGTCCGATGAAAGCCGGGTTCGATTTCATGAACATGATCCGAGAACTGCCGGACAAAGACCGCCAGAGCGCCGACGCCCTTGAAATCAGACTGTTCGGCTCCCTGTCCGCCACGGGTGAAGGACACGGCACCCCGCGTGCCATCCTGTCCGGCCTGCTCGGTTCCCAACCCGACACCTGCCGGTCCGACACGCTGGAACAGTTCATGGATAAGGGGAAGGCATTTGAGCTGGACTTGGGCGGCAAGTGTCTGTCCTATGCGCCGGGCGACATCATCATGGATGCTGTCCAGCACGATTACGCCCACCCCAATGCCATGATCTTTCGGCTCAAGTCCGGGCAGAACGTGCTTCTGGAGCGCATCTACTATTCAGTAGGCGGCGGATTCCTGCGCTGGGAAGGCTGGCACGAACCAATCTGCGGCGACCCTGTCTATCCATACAACACCATGGCTGAACTGAAGGCGCACCTGCGCCAGAACTCCATCCGCCTCCACGAACTTGTCATGGCAAACGAATTAGCCATCACCAAAGCGACCGAAGATGAAGTCAATGATGGAATGGATCACATCATCGCCGTCATGGAACAAGCCGTGGAACAGGGAATTCAAAGCAACGGGGTGCTGCCCGGCCCCATCGGCCTGCAACGCAAAGCAGCCATTTTGTACAACCGCGCAAAGCAGGAATACTTCCAAGGGCCGGGTTTTCTCAAGGCCCTGAACGCATACGCCCTGGCCGCCTCCGAAGAAAACGCAGCCGGCCATTGCGTGGTCACGGCCCCCACCTGCGGAGCCGCAGGCGTCATCCCGGCCATCGTCTTCATGCTGAAACGACACATGGGAGCCCTGCAAACCGAACTCCGCGAAGGTCTCCTGGCCGCCTGCGCCATCGGTTTTCTGTGTAAGCACAACGCCTCCATTTCCGGTGCGGAAGTTGGATGCCAGGGAGAAGTGGGAGTGGCTTCGACCATGGCCGCTGCCCTGCTTGCCTATGCCCGCGGCTACCGTTTTCAGATCACCGAGAACGCCGCCGAAATCGCTCTGGAACACCACCTGGGCCTGACCTGCGACCCTGTGGGCGGATTCGTCCAGATTCCCTGCATCGAGCGCAATGCCATGGGAGCGGTCAAAGCCTTCAATGCCTACCTCATCGCCTCCACCCTGGATGAATCCTATCAGAAAGTGGACCTGGACAAGGCCATCAGGGCCATGGCCCAGACCGGCCGGGACATGTCGCAAAAATACAAGGAAACTTCCCTTGCAGGGTTGGCGGTAAGCTTCACGGAATGTTAACATTATCCAAAAGATATGAATTAACGCGACCGTACCCGCCAGGAGCTGCAAAGCAGAACAAGCTTCTGTAGCAATGCTCTCAACCTGAATAACGATTGCTTTTCCCACCTGTTTCAGTTATAAATATCTCTTGTTTTTTGCCCATTTCTATTCCCGGAGTTCACAGTGATTTCTTTCAAAGGCGTCAACAAATGGTATGGGGACTTTCAGGTTCTCAAGAATATCAATCTCGACATCACCAAGGGTGAAGTCGTGGTCGTGTGCGGTCCCTCCGGCTCCGGAAAATCCACCATGATCCGATGTATCAACAGGCTGGAACCGATTCAGGAAGGCGACATTGTCGTAGACGGCATGAACGTCTCCGATCCCCGCACCAACATGACCCTGCTTCGTGCCGAGGTGGGTTTCGTGTTCCAACAATTCAATCTCTACCCGCACATGACGGTCATGGAAAACATCACCCTGGCCCCGACCCTGGTTCGCGGCATGAGCCGTGGGGACGCCACATCCATTGGCATGGAGCTGCTCAAAAAGGTGGATATCCCGGACAAGGCCGGCGCGTATCCTTCACAGCTCTCGGGCGGACAGCAGCAGCGCGTGGCCATTGCCCGCGGCCTGGCCATGCAGCCAAAGATCATGCTCTTCGACGAACCCACTTCCGCCCTTGACCCGGAAATGATCAACGAGGTTCTGGACGTCATGAAATCCTTGGCCCGCGAGGGCATGACCATGATCTGCGTCACGCACGAAATGGGCTTTGCCCGCGAAGTTGCGGACCGGGTCATCTTCATGGACGACGGCTATCTCGTCGAAGAGAACACGCCCGAGGAATTCTTCCACAATCCGCAATCGGATCGGACCAAGGACTTCCTCAGCAAGATTCTCAGCCACTAAGGATTTTCGCCCTTGCCGGACACGGTGTCCGCCAGGGGCTTTTTCATACGGACTCAACTATCAGGAGAGGTAAATGAGAGTTCTCAAAATCACTGCTCTGGCCGCACTGCTGGTCATGGCCGCATCCGTGGCTTTCGCAGGTCCCACCTACGATCGCGTCATGTCCACCAAGGTCCTCAAGGCCGGCATCACCAACCAGGGCATTCCCTTCGGTTTCATCGACGACAAGAACGAATGGGTCGGCTTCGACGTCGACATGGCCACCGAGATCGCCAAACGTCTTGGTGCAACACTGGAAAAGACCGTTGTGAACAACAACACCCGCATTTCCTTCGTGCAGACCAACCCGCCCAAGGTCGACATGGTCCTGTCGAACATGACCCACAAGCGCGTACGTGACGAAAAGATCGACTTCTCCATCACCTACTTCTTCGACGGCCAGAAGTTCCTGGCCAAGAAAGGCACCGTCAAGGACATCAAGGATCTGGCTTCCATGAAGGTCGGCTCCATGCAGGGCACCACCTCCATCGTCAACGCCACCGAATACCTGAAGGGACTCGGCAACGCCGACCCCAAGGTCACCGGCTACGACGGTGAAGTTGCCATGTTCGAGGCCCTGCGCTCCGGTCGCGTACAGGCCATCACCACAGACTCCACCATCCTGCTCGGTTACGCCGCCAAGGTTCCCGGTCAGTTCGAACTGGTCGGCGAATTCATCTCTGATGAGCCTTACGGCATCGGCCTGCCCCAGGACGATTCCGCATGGCGCGACGCCATCAACTTCACCATTCAGGATATGTGGAAAGACGGCACTTACATGACCATCTACAACAAGTGGTTCGGTCCTGATTCCGCCTACCCCTTCCCCATGACTTCCAAGATCGAAATGTGGCCCTAAGCTGCGAGCTTAAAGCCTGATAACGGGTCCCGGAGCATTTCACTCCGGGACCTTCTTCCATAAAAAGAGCACGATGTTTAAACGGTATTTCGAAAAAGCCTGGGTCCAGAACCTCAGCCTGCTGTCCATGGCCAGCCTGGTTGCCTATTATTTCACCTTCATTTTCGAATTCAAATACAATTTCGACTGGGCCGTCTTCTTCGTTGAAGGCCAATACGGACACATGGGCCACCTCATTGTCAACGGCCTCAACACAACCCTGACCATCACGCTCTACTCGGCCGCCATTGCACTGATCATGGGCACCCTCTTCGGTCTGGCCCGGCTGTCCAGTTTCAAGCCGGTATACTGGGTCGCCACCTGCTATGTGGAACTGTTCCGGAACACCCCGCTCCTCATCCAACTTTTTTTCTGGAACTTCGCCCTGCCCTACGCCTTCCCGGAGGAACTCCGCTTCAAGCTCTTTGAAATGGATTTCGAATTCTGGTGCGCCACCATCGGTTGCGGCATCTTTACCGGCGCGTTCATGGCCGAAATCATCCGTGCAGGCATCCAGTCCATTCCCAAAGGGCTGTTGGAGGCTTCCTACTCCTCGGGCCTGAGCTTCCCCCAGACACTGCGCAAGATCATACTGCCCCTGGCCTTCCGCGAGATCATCCCGCCCCTTGGCAGTGAATTCCTCAACAACATGAAGAACACGTCGCTGGCCATGACCATCGGCGTAACCGAACTTTTCTGGGCCATGCAGGAAGTGCTGTCTCTGACCTACCGCACCTTCGAATCCATCATCGCAGCCACGATGATCTACCTTTTGCTTTCGCTGATCATCGCCTGGATCATGAACATCATCAACGAACGACTCATAATAATGCCCCAGGACACGACCACCACGTTGCGAAAGATCGCCGACGTCCTATTCATCCCCATGGATATCGTGGGCCGGGGGCTGGAATATGTCTTGTGGCATTTCCGCCGCTCCCCGGACAAAAAGACCGTCTCGCCGATCACCCGACTGATCAAGTCCTCGGTCAAAGCCGTCACCATAGGGGCCAAAGTCCTGTTCGTGGCCGTTCTGGGCTATCTGCTCTACATGCTCTTCAAGGGACTCATGGGCTTCAACTACGAGGTCATCTGGGCCAACCTGCCCGCCCTGCTCATCTGGCGCTTCCCCCACGGAGAATCCACCGAGTTCTTTTACGGCCTCGGCGGCCTGTCCGGCTCGCTGTTCATGGCCGTCATGTCCATCACGGGCAGCTTCATCATCGGGTTGATCGTCGGCATGGGACGCACGGCAAGAAGCCATGCCATCCGCATTCCCTGCACCCTGTATATCGAACTGGTGCGAGGCATTCCGCTCATCCTGGTCCTGTTCTGGTTCTACCAGGTCATCCTGGATTTCGTCCTCAAACTCCAGCTCCACCCCTTCTGGGCCGGCACCATCGCCCTGACCTTCTTCTTCGGAGCCTATATCGCCGAGACCATACGCGGCGGCATCCAGAATATCCCGCCCGGACAGGTGGAGGCAGCCAAGGCATCGGGACTGAGCTACTTCCAGACCATGCGCAAGATCGTCCTGCCACAGGCGCTCAAGCAAATGCTGCCCGCCCTGGTCGGCATGTTCATCGCGGCCTTCAAGGACACCTCCCTGGTATACATCATCGGCTACATGGACCTGACCCGAGCGGCCTATGCCATCAACAACCGGATCATGATCCACCCGTTCGAAATCTACACCACGGTCCTGGTGCTCTACTTCGTATGCAGTTACGTCCTGTCGCTCTATGCCAAACGACTGGAACGGAAACTCAGCCCGGAAACCGTACGCATCGAAATGTAACGTACGGAACAATTGAATCACTCAAGGGGAAGCACACCGCTTCCCCTTTTTTGTCTCCGATGGGATGTGAGGCCCACCCGACAACCGCTTCTATTCCTTGAGTCAGGGCAACTGCGCGCACCCGTGCGCAAAAACGGTACACGCCAATAACAAGTCACACATAAAACACCATCATTTCAACAGAATACATTCGGCACGATCATTGCGACAGTCAGTGCATACCTGAACAACAACCGCTGGAGGTTTGTATGCACCGCTTCACCACCATCACCCTGACAATCTGCACCCTGCTCCTGGGCGCCAGTCTGGCCGCGGCCGCACCCAAGGCACCGGGCGAACTGAAGCTCGGACCGCCGGACGGTATCGCTGCCACCAAGACACACGTCACTTTCTCCCACGCGAAGCACGACGCAGCCAAGGTCGAATGTGTCACCTGTCACCACACCTGGGACGGCACGAGCGACATCAAGCAATGCTCCACTTCCGGCTGTCACGATCAACCCGGAAAGAAGGACGCCAGGGCATTCTACACTGCTTTCCATTCCAAGAAGACGGAAAACAGCTGCCTCGGCTGCCACAAGATAGTGAAGAAGAATGGCAAGCCTGTTCCGGTAAGTTGCGGATCCTGCCACCCCAAGTAGAACCTATTCCCTCGCCATCCTACCCCCCAAAAACGAAAGCCCCGCTCATTTGCGGGGCTTTCAGGGGAATATGCCGACATGACCGATCTAGGAAACGCGCAGGGCTTCCTTGACCGCCTTGAGCTTTTTCACCTCGGCCAGGGCCGAATAAAGCTGGTTGAGATCCGTGACCTCCACGGTAAAATTCAAGATAGAGGTGCCGTCCACCTTGGACTCGAAGTTGCCGTGGTCGATATTGACTTCCATTTCGGCCAACATGGAGCATATCTTGCCGAGCATCCCCGGCTTGTTCAGACACTTGATCTTGACTTTGGCCGGATACGGTTTCTCCTCGACCCCTTCCCAGTTTACCTGAATGAGACGCTCATCTTCAAAATTGGAGATGTTGGGGCAATCGATACGATGTACGGTAACGCCGCGGCCACGGGTGATATATCCCAGAATGGGCTCACCCGGCAGGGGATTGCAGCAACTGGCAAAACGGACAAGCACATTGTCAACGCCGGAAATTTGCAGCCCTTCTGTCTTGGGCTTCTTCTTGGCGCTGGTCCCGGCAGCCGATTCCGCTTCGGCTTCTGAACGGGCCTCGGCTTCCGCCTTGTCCTTGATCTTGCGCTCGTCCAAGGCTTCGCCGGGATGCATGAGGGCATAGAACCGCTTGAGCACCTTGCGCGGCGTGAACCGGGAAAAACCTATCTGGGCCAGGAGTTCATCCACACTCCCACAGTTGAACTCTGCGGCCAGTTGCAGGAAGTCCCTGTCCTTGAGGGCCTTCTGAACGTTGATGCCGACCCGACGCCCTTCCTTCTCCAGCATGTCCTTGGCCAGACTGATGGCACGCTCCATCTCAACGGTACGGATATAATGCTTGATCCGGGTGCGGGCCTTGGCGGTCTTGACGAACTTGAGCCAGTCCCGACTGGGCACCCGGTTCTTGTCCGTGATGACCTCAACGGAATCACCGTTCTTGAGCGTGGAATGGAGAGGCACGATACGGCCATTGACCTTGGCACCAGCGCATTTGTCCCCGACCTCGGAATGGATGGCATAGGCAAAGTCCACAGGCGTGGCGCCTTCGGGCAATTCCTTGATGTCACCGTTGGGCGTGAATACGTAAACCTCTTCCTGAAACATCTCCAGCCGCAGAGAGGACATGAATTCACGCGGATCAGACAGTTCCCGCTGCCAATCCATGATCTGTTTGAGCCAGGAATACCGTTCGGCATCGCGTCTGCCCGCTGTCTTGCCTCGCTTGGCCCCCTTACCCACTTCCTTGTACTGCCAGTGGGCGGCCACACCGTTTTCTGCGATCTGATGCATCTCTTCAGTACGAATCTGGAATTCGATACGCTCACCGTCCGGGCCTATGACCGTGGAGTGAAGCGACTGGTACATGTTCGCCTTGGGAATGGAAATATAGTCCTTGAACCGACCGGGAACGGGCCGCCAGGCCGCATGAATAAGGCCCAGCACAGCATAGCAGTCCTTCAAGGATTTCAAAACGATGCGAAATGCTATCAGGTCGAATATCTCATCGAAGGTCAATTCCTGCTGTTCCATCTTCACATGGATGGAATGCAGGTGTTTGGTGCGCCCGAAGACCCGGCCCTTTATCCGGTTCTTCTTGAACATCTCGTTGATAAGCCCAATGACCTTCTCGATATACGGCTCACCGGCTGCCCGGTGTTCGGATACGGCTTCAGAAAGTTGATCGAAAACGTCCGGTTTCAGATACCGCAGACAAAGATCTTCCAGCTCGGTCTTGACCCGATGCAGACCCAGCCGGTTGGCCAGGGGAGCATAGATATCCTGCGTTTCCTGGGCAATGAGCCGCTGCTTGACCGGCTTCATATATTCCAGCGTGCGCATATTGTGGAGCCTGTCGGCCAACTTGACCATGAGCACACGGATATCCTCGGCCATGGCCAGTATGAGCTTGCGGATGTTCTCCGCCTGCTGCACGGCCTTGGACTCGAAATCCATCTTGCTGATCTTGGTCACCCCGTCCACGATATCGGCCACATCGGCCCCGAACAGCTCTTCGATCTCGTCAACGGAGGTATCGGTATCCTCCACGGTGTCATGCAAAAGCCCTGCAGCCACCGTGGCCTCGTCAAGCTGCATGTCCGCAAGAAGATAGGCCACATTCATGGGGTGGGAAATATACGGCTCCCCGGACCGCCGAACCACGCCGTCATGGGCCTGGGCGGAAAAGACATACGCCCGCTGAATCAGATCCAGATCGGGGTTGTCGATATATGACGCCACCTTGTCGGTGATCTCATTGATGCGAATCATATAAGTCCGTTCTCTCTTTAAGGTTGCCGCTGCAACGTCCGTGGTATCCACCACTTTTCTGAATTATAGGATATTCCGGCCGGGGCCGCCTTGATATTTTGCACACGTGCCTGAACTATGGGCAGAGACATGGGAATGTAGAGGAAACAATAAGGCACTTCGTCGTAGAGAATCTGCTGTATTTCATCATATACGGGCTTGCGTTCCTCCTGCACCACCATGTGCCTACCGCGCTCCAACAACGCATCCAATTCGGGATTAATATACTTAATTATGTTAAGGCCGCCGTCAACCGCCTTGGAGGAATGCCAAACATTATAGATATCTGGGTCTTGTAAAATATTCCATCCCAAAATCAAGGCATCATAACGTCCTTTGTCCACGAATTCCTTGAGAAAAGCCGCCCATTCCACGGTCCTCAACTCAACCTTTATGCCGATATCCTTCAGCCGTTGCTGAATGATCACCCCGGTCTTGATGCGCTGGGTATTGCCCTGATTGGTGATGATGGAAAAAGCAAAGGACTTACCATCCTTGTCGAGCCAACCATCGCCATCAGAATCGATCCAGCCCGCCTCGGCAAGAAGTTGCCTGGCCTTTTCCTGATTGAATTCTCGCGGCCTGATGGTGGCATTATACTGCCACGTTCCCGGCTTGTACGGCCCGTTTGCCGCCTCACCCAGGCCGTACAGCACCCCCTTGACCAATTCCCGACGGTCAATAGCGTAGTCAATGGCTTTACGAACGCGAACATCCTGAAAAAACGGGTGCTTAAAATTGAAACCGAGAAAAGAGTAACCAAAGGCCAAGAACTTGAACTTGTTGAAACTCCCGTCCCAGCCCGGCCCGGAGGTCTGGTAGAGGTACTGCAACGGATCCAGCGCCATAGTGTCGAGACTGCCCGCCTTGAGCTCCAGGAACTGGGTTCCCATATCCGGAATCATACGGTAGACAATCCGGTCGATGTAGGGCTTGCCCTCAAAAAAACTTTCGTTGGCCTCAAGGGTGATCTGGCTGCCGGTCACCCATTCCTTGAGTTTATATGGCCCGGCACCCAGTGGTTCGCGGCTGTATTTGGTGTCGAGCAAATCTTCATTCTCAAGCGCATGTTTTGGCAGGATGTTCATGGCCCAAGTGATCAAGGCATTGGCAAAAGGCTGGTCATACTCCACTTCAAAAGTAAATTTTCCAGTACGGCGAAACGTCTTCACCAGCTTGAAATTGCCCGCATAAGCCGTAGGCGTTTTCGGGTCGATCATCAGCTTGTAGGTGAACTCCACATCCTCGGCCGTAAGCTGGACACCGTCTGTCCAGTATATGTCCTCCCGTACCTTGAACCGAAGCAGCTTGCCGTCGTTCAGGACCTCGTAGGATTCTGCGGCATAGGGAATGAGGTTGATGTCCTTGTCGTACTTGAGCAGGCTGACGTAAATCTGACTGCAGATGGTAAACGAGGCGCTGTCCGAGGACAGGGGAGGGATCAAATTGCTCGGCTCACCAAGCATGGGCTGGACCAGCGTGCCTCCATGCTCGGGCACGGCGGGAATACTCTCCGGATTGACCGGAGCAACCGGCGTGGCCGGACCACTCCCGTCTGAACACCCTGAGAGCAATATCAGACACAACGTAACGGCGAATAGATTGATAACTCTCATTTTCTCTTGCAAAAGTAAGTTGGTTGGACCATATATTTAAAGGAGCATTGCATGCTGGGTTCAGTATGGACCAACGGATATGAAAAGCCAAGCATCCATACCGACATAAGGGAAACAAATGCGACTTGCCCATTGTCCCATATATATGTAAGAAGTTCTGTTCTATTTCATCGACAAGTGAACGGAAGAGTCCCCTGAATGAGCAACGGCGAAGAACAGATAGTCAAATCCATACTGCAAAAATTCATCGGCGACAGCATCCCGGATTATATCCTGGAAAGCGCGCATGGAATTGTTGCCGATAAAGGTGTGACCAAACTGGACCTCAAAAAACGAGATCAGTATTGGGACATCGACGGACAGGTGCATGGCGATGAATTCCAGAACTATACTTCGGAAATCGGCCTGAACCTGACCGAAAAAACCATTAATTACTACTGCAACTGCCCGGACTCCTTCTCCGGGGTCTGTCGGCATGTGGCCGCCACGGCGGTCAAACTCCTGAAGTCGCTGGACACCGAATCCGGCGGTGAAATGCCCATTCCGCGCACGGATTGGCGGCAAACCTTTCGCCCCTTCTTCGCCACCGAACTGGAGCCGGAATCGGGACGCCACTATATCATATACAGAATTTATCCCGAACTCGGCCGGCTCCAGGTAGCCTTCTTCCGAGCCCGCCAGAACAAATCCGGTATCTCCCAGGTCCAGAATGAAATCACACTGGCCCAGATCGTCGAGAATCCGGACTGGTCAGACACCTCCCCGGCCCTGCCGGGCGTAGCCGAACAGATCGGCCATTTTCTCGACTACTGGGGCCACAAGGTTGAAATCCCGGCCGGTCTCCACTCCTGGTTTTTCAGGGCGATCAAGGGCGAGTACTACCTGTACCTGCGCGAAACAGATCAGCCCGTATCCATCGAGTCCAAGACCATGCAACTGAAGCTCTCACCCTCCTTGAGCGAGGACGGTCTGGCCTTCGACATCCTGCTGGCCCGAGAGGACAAAATGCCCTTCCCCATCACAGATGAGGAAGAGATTTATTTCTACGGAAGGCTGCCGCTGTGGGTCTACTACAAAAACTCGTTCTACCCCGTGCAGACCGGACTCGACCCCAAGCTCGTCCAGGGCATGGTCGAGAAAAAGCCCATTGTACCGCATGCCGACGTTTCCGAGTTCCTGGACCGCGTCTGGACCCAGATTCCCGTATCCGACCTCTACGGACAAGAGGATTTCCTGGAGCGAGTCGGCCCCATCTTCCAGGATGCCGAGTACGATCCCAAGCTCTACCTGGACGAAGAAGGCAGCCTGCTGGTGCTCAAGATCCAGAACATCTACACCAATGAGCACGGCGAATTCATCATGCCCGGCCCGAACCCGGACCTGCAGACGGGCAGTTATCACGACGGCGGCAAGTCCTATCTCATCCGCCGCGCCCAGGACGAAGAAGCGCAATTGTTCGCCGAGTTGCAGGACATGAATTTCCAGGCCAGAAACAATCACATCTGGTTCATGGAGCAGGAAGAGGCCATCAATTTTCTACTCGATTACTACCCGCAACTCGTGGAAGCCTATCGCGTCTTCGGCGAGCAGAACCTGACCCGCTACAAGGTGCGCACCACGCAGCCCATTGTGGTGGCCGAAGTGGAGACCGACGAAGAGGAAAAGTGGTTCAACCTCGAACTGTCCGTGGAATACGACGACCAACGCGTCCCCATCGAACTCATATGGGAAGCGTGGACCAAGGGCAAAAGGTATGTCCAACTCAAGGACGGTTCCTACACCAGTCTGCCTGAATCCTGGCTCAACAAGCTGGGCCACAAGCTCAAGGCCCTCGGGTTTGACCCGGAAAAGCCCCCCAAGCAGCAGTTCAACCAGTTCGAGGCCCCGGTGCTCGAAAAAATCCTTGAAGATCTGCCGCAGGCCCAGACCGATGAGTTTTTTGTCAAACTCAAGGAAAAGATCAACAACTTCGATCAGATCAAGATCATTGAGCAGCCCAAGGCCTTGCAGGCCACCCTGCGGCCCTACCAGGTTCAGGGGCTGAGCTACCTCAATTTCCTTCGCGAATATGGTTTCGGCGGCATTCTGGCCGATGAAATGGGACTGGGCAAGACCATCCAAACGCTGTCCTACATCCAGTCCCTGGTGGATAGAGGTATCGACGGCCCGAACCTGATCATCGTGCCCACATCGGTATTGCCCAACTGGGAACGCGAAGCGCAGAAATTCGTCCCGACCTTGAAACGGCTGACCATTTACGGAGCCAAGCGCGAAGGGCTGTTCCAGCACATCAAAGGCTCCCACCTGGTCATCACCACCTACGCCCTGCTGCGGCGGGATCTGGATGAACTGCTCAAATTCGATTACGCCACCGTCATCCTGGACGAAGCACAAAACATCAAGAACCCCAACACGATTACGGCTCGCTCCGTACGCAAACTCGATGCAGGGCTGCGCCTCTGTCTGTCGGGTACGCCCATCGAGAACAACCTGTTCGAGTTGTGGTCCCTGTTTGAATTTCTCATGCCCGGCTTCCTTGGATCCCAGCATTCCTTCCAGCGCGGCATCGTCAAACCCATCAAGGATGGCGACGAAGAAACCCTGGACTATCTGCGCACCCGCGTAAAACCTTTCATTCTGCGCCGCACCAAGGCTGAAGTAGCCAAGGATCTGCCGCCCAAGATCGAAACCACCCACTATTGCGAACTGGTGGATGAACAGCGCGAGCTGTACACGGCCCTGGCCAAGAAGCTCAAGGATCAGGTTCTCAGGGACGTGGACGAGAAAGGCATGGCCAAGAGCCAGATGTCCATTCTGGACGCCCTGCTCAAACTCAGGCAGATCTGCTGCCATCCGCGTCTGCTCAAACTGGATATGCCCGGCTTCAGCACCAACCTGCCGTCCGGAAAATTCGACGCATTCAAGGATCTGGTGACGGACATCATCGAGGGCGGCCACAAGGTGCTCGTCTTCTCCCAGTTCGTCCAGATGCTCCACGTCATCCGCAACTGGTTGCAGATACGCGAGATTCCTTTCACCTATCTGGACGGCTCCTCCAAGGACCGCTTTGAACAGGTGGACCGCTTCAACGACAGCCCGGACATTCCCATCTTCCTGATCTCCCTCAAGGCGGGCGGCACCGGCCTGAACCTGACCAGCGCGGACTACGTCATCCACTACGACCCGTGGTGGAACCCGGCCGTGGAAAACCAGGCCACTGACCGTACCCACCGCATCGGACAGAAACGTCAGGTCTTCGCTTACAAGATGATCTGCCAGAACACTGTCGAAGAACGCATCCTCAAGCTCCAGGAGCAGAAGAAGGGCGTTGCCGAAGCGATCATACCCGGACAATCCGCACTCAAGAGCCTGACTCGCGACGATCTGGAAATGCTGTTCGATATATAGCGGTCGAGAATATAGTAAACATTCCTATTTACTCATATACGTACTCCTGATAGATCGTCTTGACTGTCCCATGAAGATTTGACTGATCACTCTAGATGCAGAGGCTCCATGAAACATCCCATGAACACACTTTATGACTGGGCGACCTTTGCCTTTGATCCGCTGCATTTTTTTTGGGAAAAAGATTCCACACAGCGGACGGTGGCTGGCTTCCTGGTGGTCGTTTTCGCCCTGACCCTCGGAGCGATTGAAATAAAACGCCAAGGCTGGATCGCAGGCCCGGTGGGAGACTTGATACCCACCAGTCACTACATGGCCATTAACCTGGCCTTTACGCTGGTCCTGGTTTTAGAGGTCGTCAGCCTGATCTTCACCCTGCCCTGCTCCATTTCCAAGGCCGTGGGCAAACAGTTTGAAATCCTGGCCCTGATCTTACTCAGGAGTGCTTTCAAGGCATTGGCCGACTTCCCGGAACCGATCAGCGTCAGCGGCCATGAACAGGAACTCTGGATCATCATAGCCGACGGCGGCGGCGCAGTGATCATCTTTGCCCTGCTTGGTGTCTACACCCTGCTCCGGCAGAAACTGGACGAAACCCTCAAGGGCGGCCCGACCCTCTTCAAATTCGTGGCGGCCAAAAAAGTCGTGGCCCTGGTCATGCTCGGCATATTCATCGGCATGGGGTTGAAAAACAGCCTGATCTTCCTTCAGGGCGGACAGCCCTTCCATTTCTTCCAGAGTTTCTACACGGTCCTGATATTCAGCGACATCCTGCTGGTGCTCATCGCCCAACGGTTCCTGCCGGAATTCCGGGCGATTTTCCGCAACTCCGGGTTCGCCCTGGCCACCCTGCTCATCCGGCTGGCCCTGACCGCTCCGCCTTACTACAACGTGCTCATCGGCATCGGCTCGGCACTCTTCGCCTGTATCCTTACCTTGGTTTACAACACCTTCTATTCCAGCAATTCGAAATACACGCGCAAAAAAGCGTAACAAAAAAGGGCGAATCCGTTGTGGACTCGCCCTTTTTCACACCAAATTCATTCTGCCCTAGAAAGGCACGTCATCCATGCCGCTCGCCTCGGACGGGAAAGCGGGACCGAGATCCTCGTCTTCCTGTTGCGGCGGCTGGGGTTGTCCCTGCGGCTGCTGGTAACCGCCCTGGGGACGACCTTGCTGCGGAGCATTGTTCTGCTGATACCCGCCGCCCTGCTGCTGGTAGCCGCCCTGCTGCTGACCGGCCTGCGGGCCGTCCGGAGAACGATCCAGTCCCTGGACGTTGTCAGCCACGATTTCGGTCATATAGCGGTCCTGCCCGGTGCTTTGGTCCTGCCACTTGCGGGTCTGCAATTTGCCCTCGACCATAACCAGACGTCCCTTGGCCAAATAGTTGCCGCAAAATTCCGCTGTCTGACGCCAGGCAACGATATTGTGCCACTCAGTCTTCTCGACCTTCTGACCGGTCTGCCTGTCGCGATATCCCTCATCCGTCGCGATGGAAAACTTGCAACGGGCCTGGCCGTTTGGGGTATAGGACATCTCGGGATCACGCCCCAACCTGCCGATGAGAATCACTTTATTCATGCTGCCAGCCATTTCAAAACTCCTTGCCTTCTATATTTCGTATGAAAAATCAGTATCAAAATTTCTCTGCAATGTCTTCCAACACATCAAGGGTGTCTTCCAATGCGTAGATTAGCTTGTCCGCCTCGGCAGGCTTCCAGTCGGCAAGGGCCTTTTCAACGGCCAGGCGCAGATCATCGACCTTGTCGGCCTGTTCCTTCAATGCCTTGGCCTGATCATCGGGAATAAGCCCCGCCCGGACAGCATCAAACACCGCTGCGGCCAGTTCGAGCACGCCTTTCTTGGGGATGACACTGCTGTCCTCCCAGACCAGATTCCACAGGGAAGGCCACTTCTTTTCGACCTCATCCTCACTGAATGTCCACGCAGAAACCCGAACTTGCAGCAGTCTGCCCATGTGATTCCCCTTTGGTCTTGAAGTCGGTTACGCCTCTTCTTCCCACTCGCTCTGGATACGGGCGACCACATCCTGAATGACGGTAAGCTGGTCTTCGGGACAGACGCCGATGAGAGGTTGTCCCTCGTCGACATTGTCACCGCGACCGAAATACACGGAATAGATGATGCCCTCAGGCCCGGAGTAGACCAGGGGGGTCTCCCTTTTCATGCGGGATACGATCAGGAATTCCATGCCATCATGGACCTTGACCGAACGTTTGCCCGAGACCTTGAGTTTCTGATCCACTTCAGGGACAAAATAATATTTTGCCCGCTCAGGAGCCCGGAACAGGAACAAGGCCTCCCGAAGGATCAACTCAATGACTTCCTTGCGGGTCATGTAATGCTTGATGGTCACCAAGGGTTCACCCGCTTCCACAAAACGGCCTTCGTGCTGCAGATGCAGGGCCTCGATCACACCCTTTTCAGGGGCGACGATGGGCTTCCTGTTCTTCTCGCGGGTGAGATTGACCAACAGGGTGCCGGGCTTTTCCTTGAAATCCCCACCAGGGCCGCGCACCTTGTCGCCCTGCTTCAACTCGGCAAATTCGACTACACCGGTATGGGGAGCCTCGACCACGATCTCGCGATAGGGAGACGCCTTGACCTTATCAAGCAAACCTTTAATATTAAGCACTAAATTTCCTCTATTATCATCTTTTTTATCCGTGTTTAAAACACGGGACGCGCTGGATGTATCGCATTAGTTAACGATAGTAAAGGTTGCGCCCACCCATGGTCAAGAGAGATTGGTGAAGGTTCTTCTTGACCTCCCGTCGATCCCATATGCCATGGATATGACCGCGGGACAGCGCGTGATACGCCCTGTGATAATCCGGTGCGACAGTGATCCCCGTGGTCTCGGTGATGACCCCCGGCCCTGCGAACCCGATATTGGAGGACTGCACCGCGAATTGATAAGGGGAACAGCCAAGAAAACTGGCCACTGGACCGGCATAGGAATTGGTGTCGTAGAGCACCAGGTAGAGGCCGCCAGCATCAATATACCGACGCACGGCAATGGTGCAACGCGGCATCTGGATAACGCCGTTGACGCCCTCCTGAATGCGGATGCCTGCGGTGCCGTGAACGTATGCGATGAACGGCTGACGCTTGCGAGTCGCCCGCTCCGCCGCCCGTATGAACTTTTCACCCTCGGCAGCCCCGACACTGCCGCCCCTGAACGGGGCGCACAGAACCGCCACCACCGTGTCCACTTCTTCAATGGATGTCTCAAAGGTGATGCAAGCGGATTTCAGGCCAGTCTGCTCCTTGGCCTTGTCCAACTTGAGATCGAATTTTTCATAGCCAAGGGGATTGATGGATTCAAGCTGCTGGTTGAATTCCTTGGATTCATAGTAATCAAAGACATTTTTCAAATACCAGCGGTATTCCATGGGGAAATGATGCCCGCAAGAGGGACATACTCCCGCAAAGTCGCCGAACAGATCCGGCACCCATAGGTCCGGGCAGTGTTGAGTTCGTACATTGGGACAGGTTATGGTCCGGTCCTCCTGACTGCGTGGACTGGTCCAGGCCCATTCGCTGCCCCCCAGGCACGCCCCGTCCTCGGGACAGGAAAGCCGGGTCAACTTGTCCAGAACTTCCTCGCCCCCTCTTATCTGTCCGGCACCGTTGCCGGGCAGAAGCTTATCCACGGCCCGCTTGATCGGCATAAGCAGCTTGTGACGCACCAGATGGGCCTCGGCTCCGAGATCTTCAAACACGGCATTCAACCGCTTTTTTTGCCGCCCCAGCAGATCGTAACGCAAAAATGAATGGGTGGCCCAGATGCTTCCCTTGGTGGCCGCTACAGCCCGGCTGATTATGCCGGTACCATCCAGACGGGCATGACGGCTCATTGCCCGGAACTTGCGCTGGCGCATCTCCACCAACCGGTTGAGACCGGACTTGGATAGATTCCACCGCATATAGATGGATTCGGCGTCATCGGTCTTGCTGGCACGAACGGCCATGGCCCGATACAGCTTCATGGGCTTGACCTCGCTCACCGCTTCATTGGTGGCCTGGATCAATTCCCGCCGCAATTCATTGAAAAAATCATAATGATGGGGTCGCGCGCCCAGCGGAGGTTCCTGAAGCACCCGATCCACATACCCGTTGCGAAGATTGTCTTCGGCCGTGATGCACAGCAGGCGGGCACATTTTTCGATCAGCTCAGGCGTGGCCCTGGTTCCGCCCCGCAAACCGGCTTCAATGGCCGCTGCACCCTCGGGAGAAATCACGGAATAATAGCCATGAGAGAGCATGATTCGACGATCCGCCAGACCGATAGCCTCGGCTCCCCCTGAACCGCCCTCGGAAAAAACGGAAATGACCGGCACGCGAAGCGCAGCCAACTCATAGAGATTCCTCGCAATCTGCTGAGCGGCACCGGGCCAGTCCTCCACGGGATAGGCTCCCGGAGTGAACACAAAGGCGTGAACCGGGATATTCTCGGTCTCAGCCACTTTCATGTAATGCAGGGCCTTGGCATTGCCCCAGGGCTTAACCGACCCTCCGTTGCGGAAAGCCTCCCCGTGTCCTTTTTCCTGTCCGATGACCATGACCATCTGATTGATGACCTTGCCGCCCACGCGTCGGGAAAACACTGCTCTTGCTATCAGCATACTCGGGTCGATGTTGTACTCGCCCCGGCCACCGATCTCGGTGTAATTATCGTAGACGTTCTCCAGGATATCCTTGAGACACACGCGCTGGGGATGACGCACTATGCGCACCCGATCCATGGGGGTAAGCGTGGTGTCGAGCTTACGCTCGGAGAAATCGAACAGGTCCGCTATCCGGGAAAGCTCGTCGGCTTTGACGCCGGCCGGAAGGCTCTGATGTCGCTCCAACAATTCACCGAACTTGGCTGAAAGCAGGCGGATTGACTCATCTTCCCGATTCCCGAAGATGTCTTGAATATAATTCAAACGGTCCTTGATACTCTGGATTCTTCTTTCTCTATCCATGATCAGAACTCCAGAAGTCTACCGGTTTTTGCTTTCAGATACTGGATGTTGGTATAGAACACTTCTGCATTGCCACATACGTTTCCCTCCAGGACCAACGCATCGAGGAACTCCAGCCCGCGCGCCTTGGCCTCGGCCAGGTCGCATCCCCATATGATGGCCAGGGCAAGGTTCGGATCAAACTCCATGGGAATTTCATATTCGCAGTCCAGGGGCACATGCGTGTACACATCAAGCCAGTCCCTCTCGGGCCAGTCGAACCGGGTAATCCGTCCGGCGCACGGCGTAAACCGATTGGCCGTATTCTCGGCCACGATGCGGTACTCGATGCCCACCCCGTGAAAATCGATATCAGCCTGTCCGTAGCCCAGCGGTGCCCCCAGGGCCAGACGAATCTGCTCGGTGAGGATATCCACGGGCTTGTCCTTTACCCTAGAGATAACTGCCGAGACCCCGTTTTCAACCTGAATTCGCGTGTTGACCTCCATGAGAAACGGCTCGCCTTTGGGTGTAATGATCCACTCCCAGGTGCCCACGTTGTCGTAACCCGACTCGCGAGCCATGGCCAGCGAGTGTTCGGTAATTTCGGTCAGGACCCGACCTGCGTCAAAGGTATACGGGACCACGTCCGGCGTGAAACCCGGTGCCACCTCGATGCGCTTTTGTTTACCCGAAGACTGCACCGAACAATTCCGTGTGCCGAAGTGGACATGATTCTTGCCTTTCCGTTCGGAAACCACCTGCACTTCCAGGTGGTTGAAATCGAAAATGCGCTGCTCGATGAGTACACCCTCATCGCCAAAATTCCGTTTGGCATAGTTGCGAATCCGCCTGAACACGGACCGGAACTCATTGAAATCCCCGACCTCCTCGATCCCCATCCCGCCGCCGCCGGCCGAGGCTTTGACCATGACCACGCCGTCCACAATGCCCTGGCTGGCCTGAAACTCGAACAGGCTGGAGGCAATCTCATCGGCCTCAAGCTCACTGTACACGGGCCTGTCCGACCCCGGCACGGTCGGGACGCCCAGAGAACGGGCGATACGCTTGGTATTGATCTTGTCTCCCAAGTCACGGATGACCCACCAGGACGGCCCTATGAACACCATGGGCCGATCCCGACGCACCACCCGCCTGGCAAACCGAAAATCCTCGGCGAAAAAACCGTATCCGGGATGCACGGCCGTAGCGCCACTGGCATCGGCCACGGAAAACAGCTCGTTGGCATCAATATACGAGGTGATTGTGTAGACCGCTTCTTTTCCCGCCAGTTCACGGGCAAGCTTCACATGGCCGGAAGTCCGATCCTCTGGCGTACAGACGCAAACGAAATCCAGGTCCAGACGCTGACATGCGCCCATGACCCGCATGGCGATTTCACCTCGGTTGGCAATAAGGACCTTATGGCGGTCGATGTTTTTGAAATTCACGGTCAGCCTTGCTCGCGTTTCTTCTTGCGCAGAGCGATGAGTCGTTTCTGAACCTCAAGAACCAGCTTGTCGAGCTTGATCTGCTTATTGCGATCAAGATCGACGAAATTCATGCCGACGATGCCGTTATCGAGTACGCGCATGATAATGGCGGTGACGCCGCTTATGAACAATTTGTTCTTGATCAAGAGTTCCACTTCAAGGGACTGTTTTTCCTTGAAACCCTTTTCCGAATCAAGCACGGCAAACCCTGTGGCGCTCAAATCCATGACCTCCAAGACACGATTGAGTGCCGGGAAACGGACGGTCAAACCGGGAACCTTGGTGCGAAAGGCCTTACGCAGCTTTTCGTCTTCATCGGGTATGTTTATCTCAAAGTCCATTCTTCCCCCCAAAATACAATGAAACCCCAGAAAAACCTACTTCCCTGAAACCCGTTTTTCAAGCACGAACTCAACCCTCCGGTTCTTGGCCCGATACTCTTCCGAGGTGTTCGGATAGAGAGGATTGAGATAAGCCAACCCCGTAGCCGTCAACCGGGTGGATTCAAGCCCCATCTTAAGCAATTCGCGCAGCACATTGACTGCGCGCAGGGCCGACACCTCCCAATTGTCCTTGAACCTTGATTTCGAACTGGGACGGACATTGTCGGTATACCCGACGATCTTGATATTCTGGTCCTTGTGTTGAATGAAAAAATCCTTGAGGGCCGTCACCAAAATCACTCCCTGGGGCGTGAGATCGACCTGACCGGATGGGAACATGACGTCCCCGGGTACACGTATGGTGATGACACCGTCTTCGAAATTGGCGCTGACCAGTCCTTCCACTCCCTTCTTGGTTTGAAGGGTCTTGACCTCGGCATAGACCTTGCGCTGGGATTCGATGATCTGTCGGCGCATCAACGCCTGGTCGATGAGCACACCAGCCTCTTCACGGGTGATCTTGCTGGTGGAGATCTTATCCATTTTCCCTTGCAATGCCTTGGTAACCGAAGAAAAGGTATCGGAAAACTTCTGTGTATCCAAGGTGGACATGGAATAGAGCAGCACGAAAAAGACAAGAAGCAGCATGGAAAGATCGGCAAATGTCGTCAACCACTCGCCGCCCTCGGCCTCGTCTTCTTCAATTATATTCAATGACGTATCATCATAATCACTCATCAGCGCGTCTCCCTATCTGCCGGGGCCAGGAAGGATGACAGTTTTTCATAGACAAGCCTGGGGTTGTTGTTCTCCAGGATGGACTTGGCTCCTTCGAAAATGACCTCCAGGTTCAACTGCTCCTGCAGGGTGCGGGCTTTGAGCTTCGCGGCCATGGGAATGAAAATGAGTGTGGACATGGCCGACCCGTAAAAAGTGGTCAGCAGCGCTACGGCCATAGCCGGCCCAATGGATTTGGGATCATCAAGCTGGGAAAGCATCTGGACAAGCCCTATGAGTGTTCCCATCATCCCGAAGGCCGGAGCCAGGGAGGCCAGCCGCTTGAATACATCCTGCCCCACCTGATGACGTCGGCGCATGGAATTGATCTCGATGGACAGTGTGGAACGAATGAGGTCCGGGTCGGCGTTATCTGCGATGAGCTGGCAGGACTTCTTGAGGACCATGTTTTCAGTCTGAACATTTTCCAAGGCAACGAGTCCTTCCCGGCGGCTGATCTCGGCGACCTTGACCATGATGTTGACCACGTCGCGGACCTTGCTCTTTCTGCTCACGAACATCTTGAATGCCGCTGTGAACGCCTGTATAACTTCTTCGAAAGGGAAGGCCACCATTATGGAGGCAAGGGTGCCGCCGACAACGATCATCATACCGGGAACATTGATAAAGACATCAACAGCTCCACCGATGATAATCGCACCGATTATGAGCGACAACCCGACAGCAAGACCAAGTAGAGTCACGATATCCATAAAGCGAGCCTATCCTTAATTGTCTGTTCGGTCCGTTAGCTAAAAAGAGTTCTTCCTGCCCAACTGCATGTGCAAACCAAAGGAACCAGCATGGAATACCATAAAAAGATACAACATTCTGCCGCATACATACATGAAAAGCTAGGCATAATTCAAGATGATACTGTCGCTTTCGTTACAGGCACCGGTCTAGGCGGTTTGACCGCAGCAATAGCAACCCCGACCTACCTCCCCTACAGGGAGATCGACCAGTTCCCCGTATCCACCGTCAAGAGCCATGCCGGGCGGCTGATCTCCGGAACCATCGACGGAGTGCCGGTGCTTGCCCTTGAAGGCCGTTTCCACCTCTACGAAGGCTTCACGGCCCGGGAAGCGACCCACAACATCCGCGTCCTGGGAGAACTCGGCATAAAGACACTCATCCTGACCAATGCGGTGGGCGCGCTGAATCCGTCATTCGAGACGGGTTCCCCCATGCTCATCGAAGACCACATCAACCTGACGGGAACCACCCCGCTTCGCGGCGAGAACAATGATGCCTGGGGAGACCGCTTCCCGGACATGTGCGCCGTGTATGATCCCGCCTTGCGCCGTCTTGCCGTGGACAAAGCCCTGGAATTGGGCATACGTCTTGAGCGCGGCGTCTTCATGCAAATCATGGGACCGAACATGGAAACCCCTGCAGAAACCCGCATGTACCGAGCCATGGGCGCAGACGCCATCGGCATGTCCACCTGCATGGAAGCCATTGCCGCCCACCATATGGGCATCCGAATCCTGGGCATCTCCTGCCTGACCAACAAGAACCTCCCGGACTGCATGGAGGAGGCCTCTCTTGATCACGTCATCGCCCAGGCCGAAAAGTCCTCGGCAGCCATGACAAAACTTATTCGTGCAATCCTAAAGGAAATCTGAAAAACGACCGAAGAATCTCATGAGCGTATTCGCTCACGATTCGACGTATGATTTCAATCGCGACACCGGGACGGCAGTACATGAATAAAACGGCGTTGAGTATCCTGATGGCAGTCACCCTTCTGTTTACGCAGGGGTGCGGCAACCGCATGTGGGAAGACAGCAAGGATGCTACATCAGATACATTCAATTACGTGTTCGACACCGCACCAACCGCCCGCGCCTACCATGACCTCGAAGAAATACCCATCATCGAACTCAACCATCGGGCAGCCGATGTTCTCTATTCCAATGTGGCGAAAGCGGAACTGACCAATCAATCCGCCATATACGTCAAGCGTTTCACAAACCAGAACGACCCCGGCGACACATCCATATTCGGTTCCGTCATGTCCCAACAGGTGGCTGACCGTCTAGTACAGCGCGGCATGCTCATCACCGAAGGTGAACCCGGCGCAACCGACCTCCTCTACGGGGGCGGTACAACGGCTGCGGACTACCGGAAAACCGGCGGCCTTGCCGGAGCCAAAAAAGAACTACCGCCCAGATCAGGAATGCTTACAGGAACCTATGTCATCGGGGACAACTACGTCTACGTGTCCGCAAAGGTTGTCAGGCTGGTGGACTCGGCAGTGGTCTCGGCCAACGACTGGGTCCTGCCCATCAGCGACAATGTCCGCCAGATGCTCCCCCAACTCAAAAAGGATGAAGGACTGACCCCCAGCGTCAAAACCTCCTTCGAATAACCCGACCCATAAAGCAAAAACGGGGTGCCGGACAACCGGCACCCCGTTTTATTATTCAACCAACTGAGGTTATCTGAGGATTTTGACGTCGCCGTCATGCCAGACATCGCCGGCGTCATCACCCCATTCCTTTTTTGCCATCCGATGACCGAGGTTGAAAGCCTTGGTATTGACGGTCCGGATCTTGGGCGGCAGTACCGACTCCAGGCTTTTGCGCATGGTCCCCTGATTCATGAAGGGAAGCAAAAAGGAGAGCGCCCCCAAAACCACGGTATTCATGGCCTGGGCAATGCCCACCTTGTCTTTGGCAAGGCTGGTGAACGGCAACCCGAGAAACTGGTTGGTGGGCGGCTGCTTGACCAGATCGGATTCAAGCACCAGCACCCCTCCCGGTTTCAGATACGGGAAATAGGCATTGCACGCCTCCTGAGAAAGGGCCACCAGCAGATCCAGATTCTCAGCCTTGGGGTAACTGATGGAGTGGGAACTGATGACCAGATCGCACTTGCTGGAGCCGCCGCGCGCCTCAGGGCCGTAGCTCTGTGTCTGGGTAACATTGTAGCCATGGCCCAATGCCAGGCCCTGCCCCATGATCTTGCCCAGGGTGATGATACCCTGACCACCCAGACCGGAAAAGCGTATCTCGAAACGATCGAGTTCCTGTTGGGCTTTCATCTACTTACCCCCCTTTACGGTCGGCTTGAGGAAGTCTGCCTGCATGGCATAGTACACTTCCTCGAATCCGGGGCGATCCCGATCCACAAATACCCCGATGGGCAGACGGTCCCCGCGTTTTTCCTCGGGAAGCTCATTGTAACGGTCCACAGACATGGCCGTTGACTTCAGCCACTTATACATGTCCACGGAGCTCTTGTACTTGTTCTTGCGTCCGAACTGGGTATGACACGGCGTTATGGCCTCCACCAGACTGAATCCGGGGCGACCGATTGCCTCGGTCATGATCTTCTCCAGCCTGTTGACATGGAAGACCGTGCCGCGGGCCACATAGTTGGCCCCTGCACCCTTGGCAAGCTCAACTGTGTCGAAACTGCGATCAAGCTGACCGTAGGGGTTGGTCATGGTGACAGAGCCCTCGGGCGTTGCCGGAGAACTCTGACCGCCTGTCATGCCATAGATATTGTTGTTCAGGACCAAGGCGGTGACCCCGATGTTGCGGCGGGCCGCATGGATCAGATGATTGCCGCCTATGGACAAAGCATCGCCGTCGCCCATGAGTGCGATAACATTGAGCTTGGGATTGGCCATCTTGATGCCCGTGGCAAAAGTCAATGCGCGGCCGTGGGTGGTATGGACCGTATTGAAGTCCACATATACAGCCAGACGCCCCGAACAGCCTATGCCCGCCACCACGACCACATCGTCCTTGGGAATCCCCAGAGAATGAATCGAACGGATAAGAGTTCCCAACACGATGCCGTGACCACATCCGGCGCACAGCACATGAGGAAACTTCTTGTTGTGCCTCAGATATTGATGAATTATTTCGTTTCCGGTGATTTTGCTCATGTCGCTACCCCTGCATGATGACCTTGAGGATTTCCGAGGGAGTGACGATCTGGCCGTCCACGCGATTGATGGTCCTGACTGCGGCATTACCCATGGTCACGCGTTTCACCTCGCGGGACATCTGCCCCATGTTCATTTCCGGCACTATCAACGTCTTGGCGTGAGCCAATACCTTTTCGGTATGCCTGCGGGGATACGGGAACAAGGTTTTCAGCTTGAGCAGCCCGGCCTTGACGCCATTCTGACGGGCCTGGTGCACAGCCAGTTCGGCGGAACGGGCCACGCAGCCGTAAGCGATGACACAAATTTCTGCATCCTCTGTCTGAATCTCTTCCACCAATTGGATATCATAGAAGAACTGATCGATCTTGCGATGAATACGGTCCATGAGTTCCACCACTTCTTCGGGGCGCTGGGTGGGAAACCCGTTGCGGTCATGGGTCAGGCCCGTGACATGAAAGCGATAGCCCGAGCCCACGGGCGGCATGGGCGGCACCCCGCGCACGGTTTCTTCATAAGGCTTGTACCATTCCGGCGGCATACTCGGAACCGTCCGTGAAAAGACCTCGAACTCGCCCGGATTGGGCAATTCGATCTTTTCACGGGTATGGGACGTAACCTCGTCCAGAAGCAGAATGACCGGAGTTCTATACTTCTCGGCCATATTGAAGGCAGTGATGGTCATGTCCAGGCACTCCTGAACATTGGAAGCGGACAAAACAATTATGGGATGGTCGCCATGGGTACCCCATCGGGCCTGCTGCACGTCGCCCTGCGCAGGACATGTGGGCAATCCGGTGGACGGCCCGCCGCGCATGACATTGACCAGCACCATGGGCGTCTCGGCCATGATGGCATAACCGAGGTTTTCCTGCATGAGCGAAAAACCGGGACCACTGGTGGCGGTCATGGCCTTGCGCCCGGCCAGGGAGGCCCCGATCACGGCGCCCATGCTGGCGATTTCGTCTTCGAGCTGAATGAACACGCCGCCTTCGGTTTTAGGCAGGCGATTGGCCATGATCTCCATAACCTCAGTGGACGGGGTGATGGGATACCCGCCGTAAAACGTGCACCCGGCCAACAACGCGCCTTCGGCAACGGCCTCGTTGCCGAGCGCGAATATTTCCGTGCGTTTCTTGCGTCTGGGCATGATGTACTAAGCCCCCTTCCCGGTTGCTTTCTTTTTCTCCGTCTCGACGTCCTCGAATTTGACAAGCTCGGTTGCCTTGTCGAATTCCTTGTCACAGACCACTATGGCGAAATCAGGACAGTGCAATTCACAGAATCCGCACCGTATACAATCCGCTTCCCGCTCCACAACCGCCTTTCCTTCAGGACTCATTACGAGCACCTTGCTCGGGCAGAATGCGACACAAATACCGCACCCCTTGCACCAATCAGGATAGATGGTCACCTTGTTCTTGCCTTTGTTTTTTCTGGGCATAGCTCCTTCCAGCGCTGAGATATTCAATTAGGCTTCAAGCCTGAAAACACACAAACCCATCAGTTAAAGCATCCGCTACATGTGATACTCACCTGAATTCCTAACAGGATTTTTCAGCGTGTCCAACGTTTTTGAAAAATTCATTTTCAACTTTCAAAAACCGAAAGTAAAAAAACACAAAATGCGCTCGAAAGAAATTCTTTCGAGCGCATTATTCGCATTGTAAAATTGTAAAATCAAACAGCCAAAACAGCCAGTGCGTTGACAACCGATGCAGCCAAAGCACTTCCGCCCTTCCTGCCCTCAATGGAAATATAGGGAACATCTCGACTCATGAGCAGTGCCTTGGACTCGGCTGCGTTCACAAAGCCAACAGGCATGCCAATAATCAACGCGGGTTTTTTAGCCCCCATATCCAGATGTTCCACGAGCCGAATGAGCGCTGTTGGCGCATTTCCCACTACCCAAATGTCCGGATTCAACCGGGCCACGGCCACGTCAACAGCCGCTTTAGCCCGCGTGACACCTTCAGCCGCAGCCCTTGCCGCGACGCGTTCGTCATTCATCAGGCAATGGACAACACACCCCAGGGGATCTAGCCGCCGGACCGGCATTCCGCGCTTGGCCATTTCCGTATCCGAAACAATGACCGCCCCGCTTTGCAGCGCCTTGATGCCGGAGTCCACTGCTTTTTCATGGATGCGGACAAGGTCAAGCAGCTCGAAATCGGCCGTGGTATGGATCATCCGGCGTACGATAGTCCACGCTGCGCCTGTAAATTTACGCGGCTCAGGCACTTCTGAATCGATAATGCGAAACGATTCGGTCTCAATATCTTCCGGTTTCATGAAATTCTGAAAGGTTATTTCATTCAAAACGCTGCCCTCTCGGTACGATTTTCATATTTTTATGATCTTGTTTTTCTCAAAAAAAGAAACGGTCCGGAACAGATTTCAACCATTTCACGGACCGCTTCGGTACACGTCTTACCGTTTTTCGAGGCCGGACGCCCTTTACACTACCTGTCTCTGGCCTGGTAGCGGGACAATTGAGCCTCAAGCCTACGGCTGTAAGAGGTCAACACATAGCAAATAGTGAAATACAAAGCAGCAATCGTGATCCAAACTTCAAAGGATGCGACCATCTCCCGGTTATCCACTTGAACACCAGTTCTGGTCAGCTCGATGACGCCGAGAATGGCCGCAAGAGAAGTATCCTTTGTCAGGGAAACGAACTGATTCACAAAAGAGGGAATCATGTTCCTCAAGGCCTGTGGCAGAATAACCAACTGCATTGCCTGAACATTCGACAACCCCGTGCTTCTGGCTGCCTCCATCTGCCCCTTGGGCAGAGCAAGGACACCGGCGCGGACAATCTCACCCACGTATGCTCCGGTAAACACCATGAAGCAGAACATGGTGGTGGTGAAAGCGGGCATGGTCTGCCCGGTAACCACCGGCGCCATGTAGTAAAACCAGAAAATGAGCAGCAACAACGGCATGCCGCGAATCATTTCAATATAGGCAACGGCAGGCAGCTTGACCCACCGTCTCCTGGACAAGCGCATGAGACCAGCGGCCAGACCGATCCAGAACGCACCGAAAATGCCGAAAATTGCCAGAATGACGCTGGCTACAAGCCCTTCCGGATTGTGGATAAAGGGAAAGGTAAAATCAACGACAGTATTCCCGTAAAGGAAATACGTGAAATCATGTGCAGGTATATCCCAATGCATCTTCCTTCTCCTAGTACATGACCTGGATCATGAAGTGCTTGTTGTACATGGTGATGCAGAACGAAACGACCAGGGAAATGGCCAGGTAGATCAGCAGTGCAACGGTAAAGGCCTCAAACGGCATGGCATGATACGATTCGACCTGGCTGGCCTGATACATGATGTCGGTAACACCCAAGACCATGACCAGCGACGAGTTCTTGATCAGGTTCAACGCCTGGGAGATAAGCGGCGGTATGACGATGCGCAGGGCCTGGGGCAAGATGACAAAGCGGTATCCCTGTAAAAACGAAAGCCCGGAAGCGCGAGACGCCTCCAGCTGATTCTTGGGAATGGAGAAAATACCTGCCCGGATTTCTTCGGCGATGAAGGCCGAGGTGTACACGGTCAGAGCGATGATGCCGGTGAAAAGCTCCACATTGAAAAGCATCCACTCACCGACGTATTCATGACCGAACAGGGAAAAGGAACCGGGGAACCAGTAATAAAGGTCGTTCATCCACTGATTGATACCGGCGGGGATGACGAAATGGGCCGCATTATACCAGAAAAAAATTTGGACGAGCAGCGGCGTATTCCTGAAAAATTCTATGAAAACAATACTGAACCACTGAAAAACCTTGAATGGAGTCAGCCGTAATACACAGATGATGATGCCCAAAATCATTGCACAGAACAACGAAGTCACCGATATCTGCATCGTGGTGACAAACCCTTCCCACATCCATAAAGCGGGCTCACCTGTGAACATTTTAGCCCATTGAAAATTATAATCCAAAATACAATCCGTATGTTGATGTGATAATCGGAGAACCGGGAGCGCTCATGCGCTCCCGGTGATTCAGACTATATCCGTATTACATGGGCCAAAGCTCAATCTGCCAACCTGCGGGCAGATCGTAACCCATCCATTTCTTGAACAGCTTTTGGTAGGTGCCGTCCAACCACATTTCGTTCAGGGACTTGTTGACGAAATCACGGAAAGCGGAATCGTCCTGGGGTACGCCCAAGCCGTAAGGCTCGGAAGCAATGAAATCACCAACGATTTCCCAATTATCGGGATTGTCGTCGCTGGCCTTCAAACCTGCCAGGATGCCGGAGTCAGTGGTCACAGCCTTGACCTTGCCCTGCTTCAGGGCCATGAAGGCCTGCGGGTATTCATCGTAGGAGATGACCTGAGCGGCAGGCTGAGCAGCCTTTATATTCTTTTCAGAAGTGGATCCCTTGACGGTACCGACTTTCTTGTTGGCCAGATCGGCAGCGGAAGCGATGCCGGAACCCTTTTCTACCAGGAGCTTCTGACCGTCCATGAAATAGGTAATGGAAAAGTCGATCTGCTCGTCACGGGAGAATTTGTGCGTCATGGTGGCGGCCAGAAGGTCGACCGAACCCTGTGTCAGCATGGGAATGCGGTTCTTGGATGTAACAGTCTGAAATTCTGCTTTCACGCCAAGCTTGTCAGCGATGTATTTGCAAATATCAATGTCGAAACCGGCCAGTTCCTTGGTCTCGGGATCGATAAAACCGAACAGGTAAACAGAGTCTTTGACTCCACAGACCAGAACACCCTTTGCTTTCACATCTTCAATCTTGCCGGCGGTGGCCACGGATGCTGCAAACATAAAGGACAGCAGCAGTGCCAGGACGATAACCAAACGTTTCATAAATCCTCTCCTCTCTTGAGATTACAATAACATACCACTTAAAGAATTTCCTTGAGGAAGTTCTTTGTACGCTCATTTTGCGGGTTCTTGAAGAATTCATCCGGCGGAGCCTGTTCAACCACCACGCCGCCGTCCATGAACAGGACTCGGTCGCAGACTTCACGAGCAAAACCCATCTCATGGGTGACGCAGAGCATGGTCATGCCTTCGCGTGCCAGGTCCTTCATGACGTTAAGAACCTCGTTGATCATCTCCGGGTCCAAGGCCGAAGTGGGCTCGTCAAACAGCATGACCTTCGGCTTCATGGCCAGGGAACGGGCTATGGCGACGCGCTGTTGCTGACCACCGGAAAGCTCTGCGGGATATTTGTGCGCCTGATCATGGATGCCAACGCGCTCAAGCAGAGTCAAAGCAACGGCCTCGGCCTCATCTTTCGGCATATTCTTGACCTTGATCGGGGCCAGGGTGACATTTTTCAGAACAGTCAGATGCGGATAAAGATTGAATTGTTGGAAAACGATACCAATTTCGGCCCGCAGGTCGTTAATATTAACGTCCTTGTCCTGGATATCCTTGCCGTCAAAAAGGATATTCCCCTTCTGATACTCCTCAAGCCGATTGATACAACGAATGAAAGTGGACTTACCCGAACCGGAAGGGCCGCAGATTACCAACACTTCGCCTTTGTTTACGGATTCGGTTATTCCTTGAAGAACGTGAAAATCGCCATACCATTTGTGCAGCTTCTGCACTTCTATCATTGCCATTTGAAGGTGTCTCCAGACGTAAATATGGAAAAGGAATTGTAAAATCCTGCAATCGGCTGTGCATTCAGACAAACCGGCAGGACTTCAAACACAGACCATAAATATTGCCCGAAAATGAAACAAAGTCAAGGTGCCCGCCGAGAATACGTTCCTGTCATCCCCCTAAAACGTTTACAAAAACGTATACTATTCAGATTGATACCGACAAAAATGTAGACAATGGCTGCGCAAGGCATGAAGAAAATTCGAATCCTCAAAGCATTTCAGACCAATGCCATGGAACCAGACAGATGGATGCACCGACAACCACCCGGATATAATTCTAAGAATCATGCAAAAAAACTATTTCAACCCAACTTCCCTGTAATACCTCATTGCTCCGGGATGAATGGGCGCGGACAGTCCTCGCAACATGCTTTTTTTAGTCAGTTCGGAAAAAGCCGGATGCAGTTTCTTGAACTCATCAAAATTCTCAAAAACCTCTCTGGTGACCACATACACGACGTCATCAGGAATATCGGCAGAGGTAATCAGGGTGGCTTTCACGCCAAAACTCATTACATCGGCACCGCTGTTGAGGGCATCAGGGTAATACCGCATGGGAATAATGGACGGGGCATAAAATGGGTATTTGGCAAAGAGGGAATCCACTCCTGTGATGGACACGATATTGACTTTGCGAGGCCCCTGGCAAACCTCCCCAATGGCTTTGGATGGATGACCCACCGTATAAAACAGAGCATCTATGCTCCCGCTTTGCAAAAGACCGGGAGCAGCTGTAGCCTTAAAATTGGTACCGTTAATATCGTCGAGGTGCAGGCCCACGGCTTCCAGGGCATCAATGGAATTCTGATACTGTCCCGAACCGGGGTTACCGATATTCACTGTCTTGCCTTTGAGGTCTGCAATGGTATTGATGCCGGAATCTGCTCCGGCGACCAGAGTCACTGTTTCCGGATACAATGAAAAGACGGCACGGAGCTTTGCCCGAGGGCCTCCATTTTCCCATTCCGCAAGACCGTTGACGGCCTGGAACTGGCGGTCGGACTGCACAATGCCGAATTCCAGATCCCCTGCCAAAACAGCATTGATATTGAACACAGAGCCACCGGTGGATTCTACCGTAACCGAGAGACCATAGACTTCCCGCTTCTTGTTCACAATATTGGCTATGCCCCCGCCTGTCGGATAGTAAACCCCGGTGATGCCACCGGTTCCGATAGTCACCAAAGTGGATTTCATAGGTTTGACGGGGGGGGCTGCAGCCATTGTCGTTTCAGTGTTCCCCTGTTTCAATGCAACTGGAATTTCCGTGTTCTCGCCCTCCGGATCATCGCTGCATGCAAACAGAGAAAGGGACAACACGAAACACGCAATAAGGACAGCAACCAACTGATAATAACTTTTCATCTTGCCTTCCGGAAACATGACACGATCCAGAGAAAACCAGCCCCCCGTATGCCGCTAAAAAAGACACTTCCTGCAAACTCTTCAGGCCCTTCAACGAGGGGCATAACCATTTGACCCGAATTGACTTATCAAAATTATATATCAAACTTACCCGTTTCCTGCAAAGCCTCAAGTATTAAATATCACGACAGTTGGAATCATGAACACCTTAGAGCGTAATTCGGGGGACATTTTACAGTTACGGGCACAGGTTGATACGAAGCCTCGACAAGCTGAGGGTTTGCAAAACCACGGCCCTTTACCAACAAAAAAAGGCCTGCTCGAAAGCAGGCCTTTGATTGTGATGGGGTTGTGGAGACTAGTTCAATTCACGTTCCTGCGGGAACAAGGGCAGGTAACGATACACCAGACTCAGCACCAGGAAGCCGTACGCGATGATCATGATGGACGAGGCATATTCCACCCAGTTGGGGACGTAAACCTGCCAGGAGTCAAACGGCATGGCCGGGAAGGCAATGGTCTGAACCGTAAAGATGTAGCGGTTCAGAGATACACCGATGCAGTCCAGAATGGCTGCGGTATAAAGCAGCCCCGGACGATTGCGGATGGCCGGGACGATCAGCATGATCGCCGGGACAACACCACACAGGACGATCTCGGAGAACATCAGCCACTTGCCGTACACCAGACCATAGAACATGTCGTCAAAGGTCAGCCCGACAGAAGGCAGATAGCCGGTGGCCCATGCCCAGGTGTCGAGGATCTTGAAGAACATGTAGACGCACAGCATGGTGCCGGCGATCTTGCCCATAAGGGCCTTGGTCTTGAAGTCGACCAATTTCTTTCCGGTGAGCTTCTCCATGAAGGTGGCGACCAGAACGGTGAATACCGGGCCGGAGCCGACAGCCGAGAGCACGAACAGGAAGAAGGTCCAGGGCCAGATGAAGAACCCTTCGCGGAAAGCGAAAGGACGGCCGATCAGAACGCCGTACATGCCGCCAAGAGAACCCTGGTGGAAGGTGGACAGAAACGCACCTATACCAGCGAACAGGGCCATGTTGACATGCATGTTGTGGGCGAGCGCGTGAATGAAGGGAATCTTGTTCAACTGCTTCTGCTCCAGGACCAGCGGGACGAACTCGATGATCAGGACGGTGCAGTAACAGGTGATGCAGAAGATAACTTCTGTCAGCATGGAGTGAACGTTCGGATGCCAGTAACCGAACCATGCACGGCCCGGCTGCCCGATGTCGAGCGTCAACACCAGCATGGCGCCGGAGTAACAGATAAAACCGACCACAACGGTCAGATTGATAATCTTTTCAAGTTGTTTGATCTTGAGGATGTACTTGAGCAGACCGGTGAAGAATGCACCGGCGCCGAGTGCGATCACGGCAAGGTCAAAGGTAATCCAGGCACCGAACCCGAAGTAGTTGTCCAGGCCGGTGGTACCGATTCCGTTATAGAGCACGAGCACGGCTGCGTAGAGACCCCAGGTAAAGAATCCCAGGATCACGGCTGTCCAGATCAGGAACTTGCCGAACGAGCACCGCTGCACCCCTTCCGGGAAGAGTTTGCTATCCATTGTTCAGCCTCCTAGTGTCCGCCGCCACCGGCGTTGTAGTTGTCACCCTGCTTGCGGACCCATTCACGCTCGGACATGTAGTAGACCTGCGGGGCCAGACCGAGTTTCTCGAGCAGACGGAATGCATGCGGGCTCTTGGCGAGATCGTGCACCGCGTGTTCGGGATTGTTCAGATCACCAAAAGTGATGGCCTTGGTCGGACAGATGTCTGCACAGGCGGTGTTGTATGCGCCGTCTGCCAGGTTCATCGGATCTTCACCGTCCATACGGGCCTTGTCCTTGGCATCCAGGTAGCGGGAATGGCAGAAGTTGCACTTCTCGACCACGCCGCGGGGACGAACGGACACGGCAGGGCTGAGGCCCTTGTCCATGCCTTCCGGCCAGAGCGGATCCCACCAGTTGAAGTAGCGTGCATGGTAGGGACAGGCAGCCATACAGTATCTACAACCGATACAACGGGGGTAGATCTGAGAGACGATGCCGCCCTCTTCGTTCTTGTCCGTGGCAATAACCGGGCAGACCGGCACACACGCGGGGTTGCCGCACTGCATACAGGGCCTGGGCAGATAGGCAGTCTCGTGCTCCGGGAAAGCCTGGCCGTTGGACAATTCGTAAACGGTCATCCAAGTCAGAGTCTTGAGCTTGTTGGAGGCGTCGTCGCGATCCTTGGTCAAGGCCTGAACGTAGTTATAGGGGTCCTTTTTGGTCATGGGAGCGATATTGTTCTCCACCTGACAGCCGACCATACAGGCCCCGCAGCCGGTGCATTTGTCAATATCAATGACCATGCCCCACTTGATTTTGAATTCTTTTGTTTGCATGTCGGTTCCCCCTAGATTTTGGCGACATTCACAGTGGAACCGGCCCAAGTGGAGGCGCCAGCGGCAGCCTCTGAGCTCACCGTGAGGATCTTGTAGACATTATCGCCCTTGCCCTTCGAGAACTCGTCGCCGACAGTGTGACCCAGGCCCAGAGGGGCAGCCACGACGCCGGGCAGGACGCCTTCGAATATCTGTACCAGGGCTTCGCATTCGCCCTTTCCACCGGAGAGCTTCACCTTGGAGCCAACGGTCACGCCCAACTGCTTGGCCGTGGCCGAAGCCATCATGACAACCATGTAGTCGCCTACAAGCTGATTGTTGCTGATGGTGCAAGGAGCGTTGGGTGTGGTGGCCTGATTGGCGGTACCGATGTTGAGCAGGGTATAAGGAGCGAGTCCCACGGCCCCGGTTCCCTTGACGGGAACGGCAGCCTTGCCCAGCACACTGGCGGCGAAACTCGTCGCAACAGGGGTTTCCCCGTCGACCACGAATGCCGCACCTTCGATCAAACCGGCCATGTCGGCACCGACGGCGTCAACCTTGGCGCCCAGGACATCCTCGAAGGTCTCGAAGCCGAGATCGGCCAGACCGAGCATGAAGGTGGCTGCACAACCCGCATTGACGGACGGCTTGGAAACCGGTGCGCCAAGGGCGTAGGTAGCTGCACCCACACCATAGGGGCTGACCAGGTCGTCGAACCGCTCGTACCCGTGCAGGGTAGGCAGAACCAAATCTGCGGTAGCGGTGGTCTCGTTATGGACAGTATCAAAGGCCACTGTGAAACCGGCCTTGACCTTCTCGGGCAAGGCATAGGCGGGATTGGCTTCGTAGACGAACAGCAACTCGGTGTCGACGCCTTTCAGGATATCCGCCTTGAGCATCTCGGAGCGGCTCATGGAGGAAGCAACGGCCTTACCAAACTCGGGCAGAGCCTTCATGGCACCGCCGAGCAGCAGGTTCAGGGCAAAGGCTGCGCCGTGAGCTGCAACGGAACCACCGGGAACAACCACGGGGTTGGAAGCGGTCAGCAACTGCTTTGCAATGGCAGCCATCTGATCGGCTTTGACGCCGGTGGCGGCCTCGACCTTGGCCGGGCTGTAGTCATTCATGACCATGGCCTTGAACTGATCGAAATCAGCCACTTCCACGGTATTGCCTGCCTGCAGGACGTAATAGGTGATGCCCAGGACAAAGGCGGCCATGCCTTCTGCCGGGACCGGCACCCACTTGTCGGCGACTGCGGCAGTTTTGGTCTGCATGGGACCGGCAAACAGGAATTTGCCGGATTCATTGGCAGCGAAAGCCTTGAGGTTGGCAACCGTCGGACCCCAGGATTCCAGGGCGTCGGCACCGGCCAGCAGGACTACGTCAGCACCTTCCAGATCGTAACCGATCTGACCGGAACCGCCCATCAGGCCGTTCCATGCCTTGTCGGCAGCCTGCATGTCGCAGGGCATGACATAGAAGGCATCGCTTCCCTTATCGGTAAGCAGTGCGGAAAAAACCTCGTTGACAGTGCCGTTCTGATCGCCGGAGATGACAGCGACCTTGCTGCCGGCGGCTTCCAGTTTCTCGGCCACGACTTCCTTGGCTTTTTCCCAGGTGATTTCCTCACCGTTCAACATGGGAGCCTTGATCCGGGTCGGGCTGTTCTTGACCTGGACGCCATTGGCGCACAGGGGACAGACACCACCGCCGGAAAGCGGATTCTCGAGGTTGCCCTCGACACCGAAGGCTTCACCGGCAACGGTGCGAACCTTCACGGCACAACCGGACTCACACATCTTGGACACAGTCGGCATCCCTTTGACTTCCCCGTATTTCAACTTGGGGATCCAGGGCCAGTTCTGAGTCCAAATGGACACATCATCAAGGGCGGTCCAGACCGTCGGTGTAAAAAGGATACCGACGGTGGCGCCCACACTCATCTGAATAAAAGCTCTGCGTGCTACGCTCATTCTCAGTACCCCTTTACTTATGGCAGGTGTAGCAGGCGTTAGGCTGGCCCTTGAGGGCGTGACACCGTTCGCACTTCCACATCTTCATGGTCATCTTGCTGTAGCCGGAAAGGATGTTCCGCTGGAATGCCGGAGGCACATCGTTCAGCTGAATGTCCTTCATATGACACAGGTTGCAGTTCTGCTCAGGAGCTTCGCCCTCGAACACTGCAGAGTCGACCACGCTGGACAACTCCTTCTTCATCCCGGCCAGCTCTGCGATACTGAGATCCTTGTGAGCAGCATGAGAGAAGTAGACGTTATCCGGCTGATACTGATAGTTCAGCCAGGGAACTTCCTTGCCCTGGATCAGGTACTTGACCACGTACTCGCGTTCAGCCTGCTTCGTGTTGTCTTCCGAGGAAGCCAGATTGTCTTCGATGGCTTCGATCTCGGCTTTCATGATGGCTTCGTAGTCCGACGGATCGATACCGGCTTCGGCAATGGCTTCCATTGCCTCTTCAGGATCGACCGCATGACACTCGGCGCACACTTCGTTGGTCGGGAAACCGGCATAAGAGCCGTCGTCCCGGAAATAGTGACAGCTTTCGCAATCCATTCCTTGGCCGTCTACGTGGATGGCATGGCTGAACCAGACAGGCTGCTCCTCTTCACAGAAGAACATGCCGGGGATTACAGCCCACCCCAAAACGCAAGTGGCCAGAAAGCCGATGATAAAGGGAAACACCCCTCCACACCGTTTCGATGCTTTTCTCTCCTCCATAACCTCGCCCCATCACTCTAAAGTTAATGTGAAAATCACACCAATTGAACTACGTTCCCATAAAGCACCAATCGTTTTGGTGTCAAGAGAATATGAAAATTTTCACGATCTCTTTTACTTGGAAAACTATATATATTCCAATTGGTAATCCGCAAACAATCACACAGGAACTTTATTTCTTCACACGCCCGTACACATCCTCAAATCTAACGATATCATCCTCCTCCAGATACGGGCCGCTCTGAATCTCGATAATATTCAAGGGTACTTTTCCGGGATTGGCCAGACGATGCTGGGACGCCTTGGGGATGTCCACGGACTGATTCTCGACCAATATCACCGGCGTATTATCCACCTCAACTTCGGCCGTGCCGTCCACCACCACCCAGTGTTCGCTGCGGTGATGGTGCATCTGGGAACTCAGACGGGCGCCGGGATTAACCTGGATACGCTTGATCTTGTACTGCGGCCCCTCCTCCAAGACGGTGTAGTTGCCCCAGGGCCGGTACACGGTGGAATGACTTTCCACGAGCTGACTTCCTTGGGCCTTGAGGGCGGCCACCACGTCGCGCACGGACTGGACCTGGTCCATGGGACAGGACAGAGTGGCATCGCGAGTCTGCACCATGATCATGTCGGACAATCCCGACACGGCCAGTTTGCCCCCTTCGCTGATGAGCAGGGAATTACGGCAGTTCATGGCCAGGACATCGCCCTGGATGACGTTGCCGTTTTCATCCTTGTCGCCCACGCGGTACATGGCCTCCCAGCTTCCAAGGTCGTCCCAGGCAAAACCTGCCCGGATCACCGCAATGTTGTCGATCTTTTCAACCACACCGTAGTCAACTGAAATATTGGGAATATCCCTATACCCCTGTACCAGGGGCGTTTCATCCCGCGACATCCACCAGTCCCACAGGACCGGCTCGCAACGGGCAACCTGAGTCAGGAAATGCTTGGCGGAAAACAGGAACATGCCGCTGTTCCAAAGGTGGGAGCCTTCACGAACAAACCTTTGTGCAGTGGCGAAATCCGGCTTTTCCACGAAGCCTTCCACCCGGTATGCGCCCTGCCCCAGATCTTTGCCCAAGGCTATGTAACCGTACCCGGTTTCGGGCTTGTCCGGCTCCACGCCGAATGTCACGAACTGCTTGTCTGCGGCCAGGAGTGAAGCACGCATGAGATCCGACACCCAGGCCTGGCCGTTGCGAATGAGATGATCGGACGGAAAAACCGCGGCCAGAGCCTTGGGATCGGCCTCCACCACCTTGTCCAGCCCCAGCATGATTGCGGGCAGGGTGTTCCTGCCCAAGGGCTCGGCCAAGACCTGCCGTTCCAAGGCCTCGTCTATGGAAGCCACCTGCTTGCGCACTTCGAAGACATGCTCTTCGTTGGTCACAACCCAGACGCGCGAAGGATCGAATGCCTCGAGCACACGGGTCACGGTCTGCTGCAGCAATGTGGTTTCGCCGCCCAGGACCAGAAGCTGTTTGGGGAGGAGGTTACGGGAAAGCGGCCACAATCTTGTGCCGGAACCGCCCGCCAGGATGATGGCGTGACAGTCTTGGGAAAAACTTTCTTTGACCGAACCGGTATCATTCATATGTATTAATCCTCGTAGGTGAAGGGGGAATCGAAATCGGCAAGCCTCGGCAACCGCCTGTCCTTTTCGGACAGTATGGGCGCCCGGCCGTCCAGACCGCTTTCCCATTCCATGCCAATATCAGGATCATTCCAGATGATGCCCCCCTCGTGCTCGGGGGAATAGGGGGCGTCCACCTTGTATTGAAACTCGGTGTCAGGCATGATGGTGACATAACCGTGACCGAATCCCCGGGGAATGAACATGCGTTTGAAGTTGGCGGAACTCAGGATGACGTGCTGCCACTTTCCATAGGTCGGCGACCCCTTGCGCAGATCCACGACAACGTCAAGGACCGCGCCGCGCGTCACCCATACCAGCTTGGCCTGGGCCGCAGGCGGCACCTGGAAATGGAATCCGCGCAGGACGCCGATATCCCTTGAATAGGCATGATTGTCCTGCACGAAATCGCAGTCTATTCCAATATTCTTGAATAACTGATGATTATAACTTTCCAGGAAAAAACCTCGCTCATCCTGGAACACTTTGGGGACCAGAACAAGGAGGCCGGGAAATTCTGTCTCGTGGACCTGCATCCGCTTCTCCATTTGTGTGTAGTGACACGTGACTGGCTTCCATGTAGCCGAGATCAGCCATGGGCACAAGCCCAGCCAATTGTTTCCATCACGGCATCAAAAATAAAACACGCTTCCTTGTTCACATTTGTCCGGCAGTTTGCTAGGTCCTTTGTTTGGGAACACACTTCAGCAATTCAAGGACGCATTTGTATGAATTTTCTGGATATCATTCTCATATGCATACTCATTTTGTTTCTCTTGCGTGGTTTTTTCCGCGGCCTGATTCAGGAAGTTCTCTCCCTGATCGCAGTAGTGCTGGCCATTTTCCTGGCCTCCAATTTCAATCACCTGATCGCTCCGCACGTCAAAATGTACATCGACAGCGAGATCACGGTCAGCGCGCTCTCCTATTCACTCATTTTCTTCGGCACCCTCATCGTGATCTGGCTGCTGATCAAGCTGCTCAAGTCCGCATTGGAAATCAGCCTGCTCGGATGGATCGACAGGACTGCCGGCGGCATTTTCGGCTTGATCGAAGGGGTGCTCATCTGCCTGGTGGGCCTGATGTTCCTCCAGACATTCGCTCCGCGCTCGGATATCCTCACCGAATCGGCCATTGCGCCCCAGGCACAGCACATGGTCAACAAAATGGGAGAATATGTCGACCTGCCTTCCCCCGAAGAAGCCCTTAATTCCGCCAAGAGCGTATTGGGCATCAAAGGCAATGATTCGGCAGAGTAACTCCCCAAATCGTCTCAACACACCTTCGGAGGATATTCGCCATGGGCGAAAAGAGATATGACGCCCCTGCCCGGGCCATGAAAGAACTTCTCGCAGTCATCGACGCCCTGATCGCGCCCGACGGCTGCCCCTGGGACCAGGAACAGACCCCCCGCTCCATGTGCGACTACCTGATCGAGGAGGCCTTCGAACTCATCGAGGGCATCAGGTCGGGCGACACCCGCGAGGCCATGGAAGAGTTGGGCGACGTCATGTTCATCCTCCTGTTCGTGGCCACCCTCTATGAGCGGGACGGCGCGCATACCCTGGAAGATTCCATCAATTACAGTGCAGCCAAGATGATCCGCCGACACCCCCATGTCTTCGGCAACAAGAATTTCAAGAACATCAGTGAGCTCTGGGACAACTGGGAGCGCACCAAGCGCGCAGAGAACGCAATGACCGGCAAAAAGGGTATGTTCGATTCCCTCCCAACCGGTCTCCCTCCCCTGCTCAAGGCCTACCGCATCAACTCCAAGGCCGCCCGCAATGCATTCACCTGGGATTCGGACGAGGCTGTGGAGAACCAGCTCAAGGAAGAATGGCAGGAATGGCAGGAAGCCCTGGATTCAGGCAACCAGGAAGAATCGGAAAGGGAATTCGGCGACTACCTTTTCACCTTGGTGGAACTGGGACGGCGCAAGGGTATCAAGGCCAATGCCGCACTGGACTTCGCCAACCAGAAATTTCTCGGACGGTTCGGCAAAATGGAAGAACTGGCTGAAATGCGCCGCCTCACCATGTCCGAACTCAGTCTGGAAGAAATGAACAGCCTCTGGGATGAAGTGAAGAACTGGGACGAATCCTAACCGAAGAGATATTTCAGGAAAAAGAATGCGGCGACGCCTGCGCCGACAGCCGCATACATGAGGAGTCACGGCACACAGCGGCTCCGCAATTTCCAGATCAGGAACGCGGCCACGCCGACTCCAACTGCCGCCGCAGCCACCATCATGCTCAATTGATCCATTATTCCACCCTTCCGGCCATCAAGGCCAGCCTGTCCTGCCGGTGCCGAAAAGCACATTGAGTATATAGTAGACCGCAAAAAGTGTCCCAATCACGACCACCAACAGGTACGGAACGGACAGTGCCGGCTTCTGACGCCTGTACAGCAGAGCGCCGATACCGACGGAAATAATCACGGCAACAATAAACCAACCGATCTCAATTTCCATAGAGCCTCCCATCTCCCGATACACTGTACCGTATTCATTGGCCAACATTTTTCGTCAATCCGCCCTAAAGATATCGAGCAAACTGCCGATATGGCAGACAAGCGTTATTTCCGGCCTACGGCCAGGGAGGGTACCACATATGACCATGGCAATCGACGGTCTCGGAGGCTACACGCCCTTTGATCAGCAGACATTCGGCGCAGCCGTGGTTTCCGAGACCCTGGACTACATGAACGATTCCGGCAGCGGCTCGAGCTACGCTCCGGTGGACAAAGTATCCGCCGAAGCCTCGCTCGTTTCAAAAACCTTGGACTACATGAATCCCGGCTCTTCGTCATCGGACAAGACCGGCATGGCCCAAAGTTATGACTTCCAGACCAACGTACTCGGCGCTCACGCCAAAGGCGTGGTCGTCGACTCAATCATTTGAACCCCTGGGAATGACGCCCTGAAAAAGGAACCCCGCTCTTCCACAAGAGGGCGGGGCTACTTTTTCCCCACAAACGGCCACGAAAAAGGCCTGCCAACCATATGGCAAGCCCTTGAATTCGTTACAAAAAAACTTGTTCAACGCCAGTTATAAAGCAACCGGCCTTCCGGTGCGAATGGATTCGTCAGCAGCAAAGACGATGCGCAGACTGTTGACGGCATCCTGCATATGTTTAGCCAGATCGATATTCTCCCGTATTGCCTTGAGGAAGTATTCCTGTTCATACAGGCACAACTCGTCGTGCCCGGGATCGTGCTCCATTTCGATCAGCTCGTCGGCTCTAACAAAGCCGCCGTCCGCATCCGTCTGTGCATGGTGCAGGCGCAGAAGATTGGCCTTGGTGTGTCCGTCAATGTCCGATGACTCGTGCCCCTGTCCAGCCTGCTCTGCCGCCACAATGCTGACGCACCCCTTGGGACCGACCACATCCTTCACGAAAAAGGCGGTCTCGCTCATCATCGGCCCCCAGCCCGCTTCATACCAGCCCACGGAGCCGTCGTCGAAAAACACTTGCAACTGACCGTAGTTATACATGTCCTTCGCGATCTCATCGGACAGACGTGCGCCCATGGCATTGACCCTGACCGGACGCGCCCCGGTCATCAGACACATGATGTCCACGTAATGCACGCCGCAATCCACGATGGGCGACAGACTCTTCATCAACTGCTTGTGCACACCCCATTCGGAGCCGCTGCTCTGCTGGTTCAGGTTCATGCGCATGACCAGCGGCTTGCCCAAATCCTGGGCAAGCTCCACGAACTTTGCCCAGGAAGGGTGATGGCGCAGGATATACCCCACCACCAGCTTGCGGTCAGCCCTGACAGCGGCATCCACCACCTTTCGGGCCTCGGCCACTGTCTCGGCGATCGGCTTCTCCAAAAAGACATGCGCGCCCGCCTCAAAGGCCTTGCAGGCGAATTCTGCATGGGTGTCGGGCCAGGTATTGATGCTGACGGCATCCGGCTTGAGTGCTTCAAGGGCGTTGAAATAGTCGTCGAACCGGGGGTACCCCGCCAATTCGGCGGGCAGCCCGGTCATGCTCGTTGCCTGTCGGCTGCACAACCCGACAATCTCGAACCCGTCCAATCCGTGGTATGCCTTGGCATGGGCAATGCCCATGTTCCCCAACCCGACAACCAGCACTCTCACTTTTTCCTGCATGACTCTCTATCCTTTATCAGGCGGAGGCGGCCTTGCCGCCAATCCATGTTTCCTTGACGTTCAACCCGTGGTCCAACAGCACGAAATCCGCCTCAAAGCCAAGGGCAATCCGGCCCAGACGATCATCCAACCTCAGGAACCGGGCCGGATACAACGAGGCCATCCTCAGGGCCTCCTCCAACGGCAGGCGCAGGTGTTCCACGGCATTCCTGACCGCTCCGGCCATGTCCAGATCGGAACCGGCCAGGGTTCCCTGAGCGGAACAACAGCGGCCTCCGTCAGCGGTGATGGGCTGGCCTTGCAGGACGAAGAATTTGTCTTCTGCCCCTACGGTCGGCATGGCATCGGTGATCAGCAACATCTTGCCCTGTGTCTTGGCGGCCAGCGCCACCCTCAGGGTGGCAAAATGAATATGATGTCCGTCAGCAATGACGCCGACCCAACTATCCTTATCCTCCAAGGCCGCACCGACCACGCCCGGTTCCCTGCTCGTCAGGGGCGACATGGCGTTGAAAAGATGCGTGAATCCGACAATACCGGCTTCAAGCCCGGCCCTGGCCTGTTCATAGGTGGCCGCAGTATGCCCGGCGCACACCAGGACTCCGGCCCTGGCCAGTGAGCCGATATATTCCGGGGACACTTTTTCCGGGGCCACAGTGGTCATCACCACGCCCATGTCGCCCGAGGAGAGCATATCCAGAGCCGCTTCATCGACTGAACGGATATTCTCCTCCAGATGAATGCCCTTGCGATCCACATTGATATACGGACCTTCGAAATGGACGCCGCGCAAACCTGGCATCCGTTGCGCAATACCCCGCCTCACAGCCTCGGCAGCCCGGACCATGCCGTCCCATCTGTCGGAAATGAACGTGGGAAGCAGGCTGGTGGTACCAAACCGACGATGCGCCTCGATGATCGTTTCGATGGTCTTCATGTCCGGAGTGTCATTGAAAAGCACCCCGCCGCCCCCGTTGACCTGGATATCGATAAATCCGGGCGCAAGCAGGTTGCCGCCGAGATCAACCACCCGGGCATCTCCGGGCGGAAGTTCCTCGGGGTGCAGGGCCGTAATCATCCCGTCCCGCACTTCCACTCCATACCCGTCGGCAAACATGTCGCCGGTGAAAATTCGCCCGTTGACGAAAAACTGTCGCATCACAGGGTCTCCGTAACTTTCTTGAGCGAAGGCGGGGTATCCGGGTTCATGCCTCGGGCCAAGGAAAGCAGGTTCGCCATGCAGTAAAAGGACTGAATCATGGCGATGGGAGCGGCAGCGGGATGCATCCCCGGCACGATGGGCAGACGCCCCGGCATCGGCTCACCTTCTTCGGCCATGTAGAGCTTGGCCCCCTTGCCGCGCAGGACCCCGGCCAGTTCCAACAGGCCTGGACGGGTTTCGTCCTCCTGGCTGAAGGCCAATATCCTGGACCGGCGGCGTACAAGGGCCAGCGGACCGTGCATGATCTCCGCACCGCTGATGCCCTCGCCGTGGAGGCCGGAAGTCTCCTTGAGCTTGAGGGCGGCTTCCAGCGCCACCCCGAAACTCAGTCCACGCCCGATCACGAACAGATTCTCGGCATCGGCCAGCGGTTCCACTGCTTCGTCCCAGGAGAGTCCCAAGGCTCTTTCCAATTCCTCCGGCAGGGTGTTGAAGGCACGGCCCAAGGCCATGTCACCGGACACGGCGGCAGTGAAATGGAGCAATGCGCTCAACGAGGCGATATAGGATTTGGTGGCGGCCACGCTCTTTTCCGCTCCGGCCAGAAGGGGAATGACCGCATCCGCCATGGCTGCCGCAGGGGAATCCTCCCGGTTCACCAGGGCCAGGACGAAGGCGCCGTTGTCTCTGGCCCATTCAACACTGGCGAGAAGGTCCGGGCTTTTGCCGGACTGGGATATGACCACAAAAAGACAATCCTTGAAATTCATGGGACGCTTATATATCGACCCCACCGAAGGGCCCACGGACATGACCGGAATGCCGAGATGGATTTCCATCAGGTACTTGGCATAGGTGGCCGCATGGTCGGAACTCCCCCTTGCGCAGGTCGCCACCAAGCGGGGAGGATTGCTGAGAAAGCGGGCTGCGAGTTCGGCGCAGACAGTGTCGTTTTTCTCCTTTTGGAGCGCGACCACGGCAGGGGCTTCGCACGTCTCCTTGTGCATCAAGGTCGCGGTAGGATCAATCGCCTCGCTCATGGTCACTCTCCTCCTTCAAGATGCATGCGGGCCAGCAACAAGGCTCCGTCCAACGAATCTCCCGCAGGGGAAACAATCAGGTGCATCACGTCCGCGGGCAGCCACGGCTCAATGACCGAGGCCACGCCGCCTATGAGCGCAACGCATTCCGCACCCTTGGCCTCCAAGGCCCGAAGCAGCAATCCGGCGTCTTCGCCTGCCTCACGCATGATGCGAATTGCCAGGGGGTCACCCTCCATGGCCCATTTGGAGACACTGGGAGCAAATTTACCATATTTTCCAGGGGTGGCCGTCTCGGCCCAAGGCACGGCCTTCTCCGGTGAATTGCCCAGTTGTTCCATGATCTCGCTGGACAGCCCACCCCAAGGAATGACGCCCTCCAGGGCGAGCAGAGAAGCCCGGACAGCCTGGTAGCCGATATGGGCACCACTGGCATGATCCGATATTTCAAACCCCCAGCCGCCCACCGTGTGCTCCACACCGCCCAAAAGAGCGGTGCCGCAACTGCCCGTGCCGAGGATGAGAATAGCCCCGTCGGTCCGACCATGCGCGCCCAGACAGGCGATATAGGCATCGGATTCAACGGTCATGGAGGCAAAGGGATGATCATACGCAGCCACCATGTCTCGTTCCCGTTTGAGAGACAGACCGGCCAGCCCAAGCCCGGCGTGGATTTCCTTTTTCCTGTCCAGATCAAGGCCTGACGAAGCCAGGGCTATATCAACGGCAGCAATGATACTGCCGAAGGCGACATCGAGCCCCAAACGGGTGTTGGCCGGACCGCCCTGCCCTTCACCCAGGACTTCACCGTCCATGGTGGCCACCCTGGCGCGACATTTCGTGCCGCCGCCATCTATTCCTACCAAGAGCCTTTGATCTTGCATGGTTTACACTCCTGTATAAGACGTACCCAATAGACACTCCCAGTGCAAACAAATCGGCTAAACTCGGTGACCGAAATAAGTTGATTTTCTTTCCTGTCACACACCTGTGTGCTAAGAAGCCTCCTATGTCAGCAAAAATTGATTCCACTCCATCCGTCACGGAACACGTCAGCCATGGCTCGGCGGGAATCGACACCTGGCCCTCGGAAGCCGTGCTTTCGGTCCTGTGGCAGGACCAGCTCGACGGCGTGTCCGCCGTCGAAAAGGCCATAAGCCACATCGAAAAGGCCGCCCTGGCCACAGTAGAGCGATTGCGCATCCCTGACAGCCGCCTCATTTACGTGGGAGCTGGCACTTCGGGCGTACTGGCCGCCCTGGACGGACTGGAACTGCCATGCACCTTCGGCTGGCCCAAAGAACGTCTGGCCGTTTTCCGCGCAGATGATCCCAACAACATCCTGACCATTGAGACAGCAGGTGACGACGGCCTGGATGCGGCCCGAAACGATATGGAGAAAAGCGCTGTTTGCGAACTGGATGTGGTCGTGACGGTTTCGGCAAGCGGCAGCACCCCCTACACCTGCCTTTTTGCCGAACTGGCCAGAAAACACGGTGCCTTGGTCGTTGCCATTGCAAACAATACCGACGCCAAGCTGCTGCGCATCGCAGACCACCCCATCCTGCTCGAAACCGGGCCGGAAGTGATCGCCGGTTCCACTCGTCTCAAGGCGGGAACCTCCCAGAAAACGGCCCTCAACCTGTTCTCGACCCTGGTCATGATCCGGCTCGGGCATGTCTACGACGGCATGATGGTGGATCTGGAACCCGGCAACGGCAAGCTCAGGGACCGCGCCGCCCGAATGGTGGCCACCATCGCTGGAGTGGAAGATGAAACCGCCCGCAAGGCGCTTGCCGAAAGCAACGGGCATGTCAAGACAGCCGTACTCACGGCAACCGGATTGACTCCGACCCAGGCTCGGAGTGTTCTGTCCGAATCCGGACAGAATCTCCGCACCGCGCTGATTCGCATTGCCGAAGCCTGATCGGGTATGTATATTGTTGATAATATTTCCAAACCAGGAGGATTCATGCTGAAAAGACTTACCGGGATTGCCCTGGCCGCGCTGATGGTCACATCCATGATCACCACCGTAGCGCTGGCCGGCGCATCATTGACCATCGAAAGTTGGCGTAATGACGATATCGACATCTGGAACGACACCATCATCCCGGCCTTCAACAAGAAGTACCCGGACATCAAGGTCGTTTTCTCACCCATGCCCCCTGCCGAGTACAATGCAGGCCTCAACGCCAAACTGGCCGGCGGCACCGCAGGCGACCTGATCACCTGCCGTCCCTTTGATGCCTCCCTGGAACTCTTCAACAAGGGCTACCTTGTCGCCCTGGACAACCTGGACGGCATGAACGAATTTTCGGACGTGGCCAAATCCGCCTGGCAGACCGATGACGGCAAGGCCACTTTCGCCGTCCCCATGGCGTCCGTCATCCACGGCTTCATCTACAACATGGACGCCTTCAAGGAACTGGGCCTGACCGTTCCCAAGACCGAAACCGAATTCTTCGCCGTTCTCGACAAGATCAAGGCTGACGGAAACTACATTCCCCTGGCCATGGGCACCGCCGACCAATGGGAAGCAGCCACCATGGGCTTCCAGAACATCGGCCCCAACTACTGGGAAGGCGAAAAAGGCCGCAAGGCGCTCATCGCCGGTACGGCCAAGCTGACCGACAAACCCTACACCGACACCTGGAAACAGCTTGCCGCGTGGGCTCCCTACATGGGCAAGGGGTTCAAGGCCCAAAAATACCCCGACAGCCAGAACCTGTTCACCCTGGGCCGTGCAGTCATCTACCCTGCCGGTTCCTGGGACATCACCACCTTCAACACCCAGGCTGACTTCAAGTTCGGCGCCTTCCCGCCGCCCCTGCCCGCAGGTGCGACCAAAGGCTACATCTCCGACCACACCGACATCGCGCTCGGCCTGAACGCAGCCTCCAAGAATCAGGAAGCGGCCCGTACATTCCTGGCCTGGATGACCACCGCCGAATTCGCGGACCTCTACGCCAACGCCTTGCCCGGCTTCTTCCCCCTGTCCAGCCACAAGGTCACATTGAGCGACCCGGTCGCACAGGAATTCGTGAACTGGCGCAACACACACGAGTCCACCATCCGAAACTCATACCAGATCCTTTCCCGCGGCACCCCGAACCTGGAAAATCAGCTGTGGAACGTCAGCGCCCAGGTCATCAACGGGACAATGACTCCCGAGGAAGCTGGCAAGGAAACCCAGGCCGGCCTGGATAAATGGTATAAGCCCCAACAATAGCAAATGAAAACAAAGGGGCTCCTCAAAAGGGGTCCCTTTGTCTTTTTCAAGGAAACAAACCATGAGTTCACCAGGCAGCGGATTCAACCGTTTTCCGCACCACATTGTGCTGTTTCTGGCTCCGGCCACGATCATCTACACCCTGTTCATGGTTTACCCCCTGCTCGACTCCATCCGGCTGAGCCTCTACACCACGGACGGAACCGGCGCATACCATTTCACCGGCCTGGCCAACTACATCGACCTCGTCAGCAACCCCCAATGGTCGGAACCGTTCTGGAACGCGCTCAAGAACAACTTCATTTTCTTCTCCATTCACATGCTGGTGCAAAACCCCATCGGCATCATGCTGGCCGCGCTTCTCAGTCTGCCCAAACTCACCGGCAGGACCGCGTACCGCACGCTCATTTTCATGCCCACCATGCTCTCTGTGGTCATCATCGGTTTCATCTGGCAGCTTATCCTGAGCCCGCTATGGGGCGTCAGCGAGGGCATTCTCGGATTTGTCGGACTGGCCGACTGGTTCCAGCCGTGGCTCGGCCAGGAGAATTCGGCCCTGATCACGCTTTCCCTGATCTCTGTCTGGCAATTCGTGGGCATACCCATGATGCTCATCTATGCCGCCATGCTGAACATCCCCCATGAACTGGAAGAAGGCGCCATTATCGACGGCGCGACCCATTGGGACATTTTCTGGCACATCAAATTGCCGCTGATCCTGCCCACCATAGCCATGATCTCCATCCTGACATTCGTTGCCAACTTCAATGCCTTTGACCTGATCTATTCGGTCAAGGGCGCGCTGGCCGGCCCCAACTTCTCCACGGACATCATGGGCACCTTTTTCTACCGCACTTTCTTCGGCTTCCAGCTCCAGCTCGGCAACCCGACCATGGGGGCCACCGTGGCCACCATGATGTTCCTGGTCATACTCGCAGGCGTGCTCTTCTACCTGTTCGTCCTGCAACGGAAACTGCGCCGGTACGCGCTCTAAGGCAGGCGCAGACACATGTACAAAACAAAAAAAGCCGTCAGCATCGCAGGTATCCACGCCATTCTTCTGGCTTACACCGTGCTCGCCCTGTGGCCCATTTTCCTGACCATCATCAATTCGTTCAAAACGAGAAAGGCCATCTTCAAGGACCCCACGGGACTGCCCGGATTGGACACCTTCAGCCTGAACGGATTCGAAAAGGTGCTGCTGCGCTCCAACTTCGAAATCTATTTCATGAACTCCATCATCGTCACGGTGGCAACGCTGGTCCTGGTGTTGCTGCTCGGCGCCATGGCCGCCTGGGCCTTGTCCGAATACCGCTTCAAGGGCAACAAGTGGCTTGGCCTCTATCTGGCCATAGGCATCATGATCCCCATCCGGCTCGGCAGTGTCAGCCTGCTCCATCTCATCGTGAGCATGAACCTCGCCAACACCCTGACCGCCCTGGTGCTCGTCTACATAGCCCAGAGCCTGCCCCTGGCCATATTCATCCTGTCGGAGTTCATGCAGCAGATACCCAATGACCTGAAAGAGGCCGCCCGCTGCGACGGAGTGAGCGAATACACCATTTTCTTCAAGGTGATACTGCCATTGACGCGCCCGGCCATTGCCACGGTCGGGGTGTTCACGCTGGTGCCGGTCTGGAACGATCTCTGGTTTCCGCTCATCCTGGCCCCCAGCGACCAGACCCAGACCATCACCTTGGGCGTCCAGCAGTTCATCGGTCAGTACGTCACGGACTGGAACTCGGTCCTGGCCTCGCTGACCCTGGCCATCGTGCCCATACTGATCATATACATCCTGCTCTCCAGACACCTGATCCGGGGCATCACCGCCGGAGCGGTCAAATAAGGGAAGAACATGTCTGATATCCGATTGAAAAGCATCGACAAGGCCTTTGGCAAAGTCAAAGTCCTCCATGGCGTCGACCTCGATGTATCCGACGGTGAATTCGTTGTCTTCGTCGGCCCTTCCGGCTGCGGCAAGTCCACGCTGCTCAGGGTCATCGCCGGACTGGAAAACGTCACCGCCGGAAAAATCTTCATCGACGGCGCAATGGTCAATGATGTCCAGCCCCGCGAAAGGGGCATCGCCATGGTCTTTCAGTCCTACGCGCTGTACCCGCACATGACGGTCTACAAGAACATGTCCTTCGGTCTGAGACTCAAGAAGCACGACAGGCAGGAGATCGACCAACGGGTGCGCAACGCGGCCGCGACCCTCCAGTTGACCGACTACCTGGACCGACGTCCCGCCGAACTCTCGGGGGGCCAAAGACAGCGTGTGGCCATCGGTCGGGCCATTGTTCGAAAGCCCAAGGTCTTTCTCTTTGACGAGCCGCTCTCCAACCTCGACGCCGCCCTTCGGGTCCAGACCCGCATCGAGATTGCCAGACTGCACAAGCAGCTCAACGCCACCATCGTGTATGTCACCCACGATCAGGTGGAGGCCATGACCCTGGCCGACAGGATCGTGGTTCTCAACAATGGCCGGGTGGAACAGATCGGCGCCCCGCTCGAACTCTACAACAGCCCCGCCAACATGTTCGTGGCCGGATTCATCGGCTCGCCCAGAATGAACTTCCTCAAGGGGACGGTGGCCTCAGTCGCAGGAAACACCGTTGCCGTCCGTCTGCCCGGCGACAAGACCCTCCGTTTCGAGCACACCACGCCTGCCAGCGAGAACGACGAAGCCACCATCGGCATCCGACCGGAACATCTGCTGCTCGACACCGCGGAAACCGGCCTGCTCAAGGCCCAGGTGGACGTGGTGGAACGGCTGGGCGACGTCAGCTATATTTACTGTACCCTGCCCGACGGCACCCCAATCATCGCCAGCGCCCCCGGCACCAGCCTTGCCAAGACCGGCGACACGGTCCATCTGACCGCCCGAACCGAGAAGATTCATGTCTTCGGACCGGACGGCAACGCCTGGAAATAAACGCTCCAAAACCGCATACCGCCCAGAGGCCGTCGGAACGTCCGGCGGCCTTTCTGTTTATGTACATTTCAAACATTGAAAGAATCATCAGGGGAGACTATAGATCGGTTCAATCAAGGGAGGAAATCGAGTGCAGGCTGCCAACAGAGATCTCATGCGGGCCATCAACCGGGACAACGTACTTCGGACCATCCGGCTGCAAGGCAACATCTCGCGCAAGGAAATCGCCGAACAGACCGGGTTGGGACAGTCCACTGTTACGGACATCACCGCCTCGTTGATCGGCGAAGGCCTGATCTTCGAAAAAACTGCGCCTGGCAAACACACCGGACGCCCGCCCATCCTCCTGGCCCTCAATCCCGACGGGGCCTTTGTGGCCGGAGCCTATATCTCTTCCGGAAAAATAAGCGTGGTGGTCATCAACCTGGAGGCCCGCGTCATCGGTTCGCACGCCCTGCCGCTGGACAAAAGCATCACCACGCCCGAGGCCATCGCGGACAGGATTGCCGAAGCGGTCAGAAC